>CAMZEA010000001.1 GCA_947305655.1 uncultured Candidatus Saccharibacteria bacterium
AGCTCTTTACTGAGCGCCGTGGTCTCGAGAAATCGATGTTTAATACGACGGTCGTCATTGCAGTTATCTTTGCATTGTCGATCCTCGCAACACTAATTATTGGGTAATGAAGATTTTCAAAAAAAAGAGTGGGCACTTACGTTTAGACCGTAAGCATATCGCAAAAGTTTATCATGAATCGGCCGATAAGGCAGGCCGCCATTTTGCGGATAATTTTATTTCGCGTCTAGATAATATCCATTCGGTGCGCCTATGGGTGGTCGAGTGGGTGCTCCTCGTGGTCGTGGTTTTTCTGTTTGCGATTGTCCAAAATATTTGGTACACCGAATCGTATGAGACGGAAAGTTTTGGCGAGGGCGGCGACTATACGGAGGCGGTACTTGGCGATATTAATTCGATGAATCCGCTTTATGCTTCGACGAGTGCTGAAAAGACGCTGGGGAAGCTCTTGTTTGCAAATCTCGTTTCGCCAGATATGACCGGCAATAGCCGCGGAGATCTAGCTAAGACGGTGCGTATGAATGACGAGGGAACGGTCTGGACTCTGACGCTAAGAGATAATTTGCGTTGGTCTGATGGCGAACCAATTACCGTAGACGATATTATTTATACGGTCGATTTAATCCGCGACCCAACTGCGCGCACGATGGTAGCAATTGATTTCTCGAGGATCAAGATGAAGAAGAAGAGTGATAAGGTTATCGAGTTCACTTTGCCGTCGCCGTATATTGATTTTATTGATACTCTGGAATTTCCAATATTGCCGAAGCATATCTTGGGCGATATCAGCCCGGCGCTAGTCTACGAGAGCGATTTTTCGGCAAATCCAGTCGGTTCTGGACCGTTCGTCTTAAAATCCCTAAAAGTTAGCGGTCCGACAAGTCTTGCAAAGAAGACGATTTATCTTAGCCGCAATGATAATTATTTCTTGAGTCATACGAAGCTAAAGAGCTTTACGCTTAAGACTTATGAAAAACGCGATGATATCGTTTCGGATTTAAATGCGTCGGTAGTTACCGCGACCGCAGAGCTTAGCGGGGAATCGAGCAAGGGCTTATCCGATAAAATCGAAATGCGCAGGAGTCTTTTGAATGGCGGCGTGTTTGCGTTTTTCAATACGCATAGCGATGAAGTTTCGTCCAGAGAGCTGCGTCAGGCTATTCAAAAAGGTATCGATATGAATGAAGTGCGTGCTGGCATAAGTGAATCGCAATATCTGGATTTTCCAATTATTACGCGTCAGGAGGAAGATTTGATATTCCCGGAGCCAATCAAGCAAGATAAGGCGGCAGCGAAGGAGCTATTTGGCAAGCTAGAGTATTATTACAACAAGAAGGGCAAGTTGCTCAAGAAGGACGGCACCCCTGCGACTTTGAACGTGGTAGCGCAGAAGAGAGATAATCTTACTGCGGCTGCGGAGCGTTTCGTCGGGGAGCTAAATAGACTAGGTTTTGAGGCGAATTTGACGATTTATGACGAGTCGGCAGAATCTGCGGACTTCTTCTCGGCGGTGGTGCGTCCGCGCGAATTCGATATCTTGCTCTACGAGGTAGATTTAGGCGTGTCGGCAGATCCGTTTGTGTATTATAGCTCGTCCCAGGCAACGGCTGGCGGTTGGAACTTTAGTAACTATTCGAATAGTCTAGTCGACGACGCTTTGCTGTCGGCGCATACGACGGCGAATAAGACCGTACGCAAGACGAAATATGAGTATTTCTTGAAGGCGTGGCAAAATGACGTACCGGCAATTGCGCTCTATCAGTCGGCGATGGATTACTATCATGTGCCAAATGTTCAGATATACTCCGAGAGCCTTTGCTTGACTGATGCGCTTGACCGCTTTATGGATGTGAGATATTGGGCGACGGCGCGAAAGACGGTGAATATAACGCCGTAATGCTTGCAGATTTTCTAGATTATTGGTATAATTCTTGTATTGCGCCCGTGGTGGAATTGGTAGACACGCTAGCTTGAGGTGCTAGTGGCTATTCAAACGGCTGTGCTAGTTCGAGTCTAGTCGGGCGCACCAAGTTGAAGCTGAAATTGCCCATCTGGGCGATTTTTTTGTGCTAATCGTGCGCATGGATTTGTTTGACATGCAGGTAGGGTATAATCATAGGTATGAGCTATGAAATGATTATATTTGACATTGATGGCACGCTTTGGAATGTGGCCGAATTAACAACGGAAGCAGCAAATATGGTCGCCTCGAGAATGCCGGGCGTGAATACAGTGACATTAGCTGATGTCAATAGTGTCATGGGGATGGGTCGAAAAGAAATTATCGATAATCTTTATCCCGGCGTCGAACGCGAAACAGCTGCTCGGGCAGTAGAATTAATAGTCGATACCACCTCTGAGCTTATTGGTGAAAGGGGCGGAAATTTTTATGACGGCGTGGTCGATACCGTTAGATATCTGAGCAAGAAATATAAATTAGGTTTAGTGACAAATAACACTAATGACTACGCCAAATTACTTTTGGATAAATCTGGGTTGGCGGATTGTTTCGTTGATTATATCGGCGCAACCACCTATGGCCTCTCAAAGGCAGATGCTATTCGGCAGATGGTGAATAGGAACCAAGTTTCTAGTGCCTGCTATGTCGGAGATATTAAAAAAGATATGGAAGCGGCGGCGGAAGCGGGCGTTGGTTTTATTCATGCGAGATATGGGTTCGATAAGGAATTGGTTGCCGATGTGGCAATTAATGACATTCGAGAGCTTGTAGATTTGCTGTGATTACGTGCTATAATAAGCATAAGTAAAAAGTGAGGGTGTTTGGATGAAAAAGATATTTACTATTGTTGCCGCTTTGGCGATTGCCTGTATGGCTGCCGCGCCGGCGAGCGCTTGTTACGGCGATCATAGTACTGGCCCAACAGCGACTGATGATTGCGGTGCGACGGAGCAAGCCGAGAAGATTCTCGATTATTTTTCGATTGATAGCACGCTAGATTTTGGGAGGATAACTGAGCTTGACCGTAGCTACACAAAGTATCTAACTGTTTCGAATTTTACGAAGAACGATGTGATTATTGATGCGACGGTAGAGACATACACTGAGGCTGACGGGAAGAGCCAGGAGCTTTCTGACTGGATTGCATTTGTTGGTGGTGTTTCGCACTTTAGCGTAGCGAAGGGTTCGAACTATACTTTGGGCGTTCGCGCCGTAGTGCCAAGTGATGCCGTTTCGGGTTCGCAGTATGCACTAATCAAATTGACCGATGCGAGCGGTTACGCAGCCGAGGTCATTGCGCGCCTCGACATTGCTGGCGATGGGTTGAAATATGACAGCGAGGTGTCTGGCGCCTGGATTGATCCGGTGCATCTTGATGAAAACTTGAATGCTACTGCGACTATCAAAAATAAGGGCACAGCCGGTTTTACGGCATCTTTCCAAATTAAATCGAAGGGTTTCTTTGGCGGCGATTGGCAGGTGGTTACAGAAGAGTCCGCCGAGGTGCTTCCGAACAAGGAGTACAGTTTCAAGAACGACAGCAAACTTGGCTTTGGTGTTTATAACGTTGAGCAGCGCGTAACGTATGTTAATAGCGAAGGACGTATGGTTGAATCGCTTACTACACGCATTGTTGTGAATTTGCCTTGGTGGGTGATCGCGATTGCTGGTGGCGTGATTTTGCTGATTATCATAGTTGTGATTATTGCGAAGAAGAAGGGCAAGAAGCGCAATAACGATGAGTCTAAAAAGATTGAGAAAGCGCCAAAAGTTACTGAGGATGTCGTCGAAGAGATTGAAGAGGAGAAACCGGTAGAGAAAGAGCCAGCGAAAGAACCGGCGCCAGTAGTGAAGCCGGCCGCCCGTCCCGTCGCTAAGCCCGCTATGTCTAAGCCGAAGCCGGTGAAGAAAGTAATAAAGATTCAATAAAAAGTGCCCCCTCGGAAGAGGGGAACTTTTATTGCATAAAAAATGGTGAGTCCGGTTTCGATTTTCAAATGTTCAAATCTGCCGTCCTCACATTTTTTGCTGCACAAAAAATGGTGAGTCCGGTGAGACTTGAACTCACGACACCCTGCTTAAAAGGCAGGTGCTCTAACCGGCTGAGCTACGGACCCAACACATGGGATTATACGCCTTTTTGATGCTTTTTGCAAGCGCATGAGAAAGGGCAGTCATAGAATGACTGCCCGACAATTGGCTCCCCTGGCGAGATTTGAACTCGCGTCTCTCCTTCTGGGGTCGTCCTATCAGAAGAAGTACTTGTACCGCTTTAAGCTACAGGGGATGGAGACTCCGGCGAGAATTGAACTCGCTGCCTCCTTTTTCGTCTAGTCTGCTCGGCTGGTGTTGCATATGAGAGTTCGGATCCTGAGCTCAAGTAGACTATTCGTGAAAGGTGCTCTGCCGTTGAACTACGGAGCCATGTCGGAATTATATATGACGATGATTAGAATATGCAAGCATAAGCGAAAGGGCAGTCCCTAATGGGGCTGCCCTTACTCTGGCGGTTGCGCTGGATAAGTATGAACTTCGACTTCGGTCCCGGTCGGTAAATCTTCGAACGTGTATGTGACTGACTCCTGTTCGAGAGCGCCCATGAGATATCCCGCGAGTAGTTGGATTGATTGTTTCCATTCGTCGTCATCGAGATCTTTGATGGGGATTTTGCAAAACCTTTCGCTGTTCGCTTGGACATATCGGTTCGAGAAAGACTGCAAGAGGATTGCGCGGCCCAGCGAATTTTTCTCGGTCTTGAACGATTCGGAATAAATCAGTCCAATGGTGTAGAAAATGGTTGTGTCGCCGCAGTACTCATTGATTGCGCTTCCGATTTTGCTGATATCAATTTCGGTTCCGCTGAAGTTTGATTCCGGCCTAAACGCGCATTTATCGTTGACTCCTACAACAATTTGGGCCAAAGATTTTTTGAACATCGTTTCGGGTCGAATTACATTTGAATCATCAAGGTGCATAAAGGGGTCCTCCCTTTCTATAAAAATTTGGCGGCAGGGCCACCATATATCTATTTTATCACAGATTGGGCGATTTGTCAAGAAAGAGCTTATGGTATAATGGGATTATGGAAACACTTTCTTCTTCGAAATTTCGGCCATATTCGACGATAGTTGCTAGGATTATTTTGATGGCTTTCTATATCGGCATCGCATGCTTTTTGGCTCGTCCGTTAATGATTGCGATTGGCGGGGGAAAGCCCGCTAACTACAATAAAGCGATTGATGCATTCGTGATTGGTGCCGCTTGTTTCTTTGTTGTTTTGGTCATTCGAAATATCTATAAGCTTGCTTCTTTGATTTTTGGCAGCGTCAATATCTACAAGGACACGCTCCGTGACAAATATATTCGCGTCGTAAGGCATACTGATGACGATGGCCATACCCACGAGACCTACTATTATTATCTGTATTTTGACCAGATTTTCGGCCGTTTTAAGAAGCAGACCGAAGTCACTCAGAAAATCTACAACCAGGCCGAGATTGGTAAAGATTATTACATTGGGATTGTGCATGGTCAGCAGAGTATGAAGGTCTATCCCGTCGATAAGTATCAGCTGACGGCTACAGCCGAGCATGCTCGCGTGCCAGACGCGAAATCGCTCGAGCAACGAACGCATTGGCGATGGTATGCGCCAGAAGAACAGCCGGTCGTGAACGACGGTGGCGTGAAGAGGATTACTCCGGAACAAATCGTTAAGGACGCGGATGCTTATTGGGTGCCGGTTCAGAGCAAGAAAAGTGCGTTTTCGAATATCGTGGGCGGTATTTTGGGCGTTCTATTTGTAGCCGTAATATTTGGCGCCGTGCCATTTGCGCTCTTTATCACGAGTGGGTTTGAAGGGCTGTTGGTCGGGCTAGGCGGATTCTTGGTCGCGGTGTTGCCGTTGGTTTTGATCTTCGTCTTGATTCGTTTCCTTGTCGGCAGTAAGGGCAGAAATCGCAAAAAGGAGATTCTCGCAGGGCATTACAAGGTGATTCTCGATAAGATTGAGGCGACGGAAGAGCATGATACGGCGAACTTTAGCTATCGCTTCATCCATGAGCAGATGCCAGTACGCCTCGCGAGTGGTCACACGGTTAACCTCAGCCGTTCGAAGTTTAACAATGTGCGTCCGGGCGACAAGCTTTATATCGTTTATCTCGAAACGGGCAGCCCGTATGATGATAAAAATATCCTTGCCGTATATCAAGAAAAGCTCGGAAAGCTCGATTTCGGCTTCGAAGTCACTTGGGCGAGCTAAAATGCTTGCATAAGGGGGAACTTTTTGGTATAATTAGCTATGTCTATGGGCGGTTAGCTCAGTTGGCTAGAGCGTATCTTTGACGTAGATAAGGTCATAGGTTCGAATCCTATACCGCCCACCATTTTAGCTGCTAAAATCGCCGGACTTGGCGTTTTTTCGTGCTTCGCTCGCCCAATAAGGCGCGCTCGTACGGAGAAAACACCAATTCCTACGATTTTATCAAGCTAAAACCATTGGTAAAATAAGGTAAGAATATGAACGATAAGAGCAAAATTAGGAATGTAGCAATCATTGCGCACGTCGACCATGGTAAGACGACGCTTGTTGATGCGCTTCTCAAGCAGAGCAATACTTTCCGTGAAAACCAGGCGGAGATGGGTCAGACGCTCATTATGGATTCTGGCGATCAGGAGCATGAGCGCGGTATTACGATTACCGCAAAGCAGACTGCGGTCTATCATAACGGCTACAAGATTAATATTATTGATACCCCGGGCCACGCCGATTTCTCTGGCGAGGTTGAGCGTACGCTCAATATGGCTGACGGTGTACTTCTTATCGTTGACGCTCAGGAAGGCCCAATGCCACAGACGAAGTTCGTGCTTCAGAAGGCCCTCGAGCTCAATCTTACCCCTATTGTCGTGATCAATAAGATTGATAAGCCGGCTGCTCGCCTTGGTGAGGTCGAAGATGAAATCGCCGACCTATTCCTCGAGCTTGCAACGAACGAAGAGCAGCTCAAGTACCCGATTTATTACGCGATTGCGCGCGATGGCAAGGCCGGCAAGACGCCGGAGCTCGACAATGATCTCCACGTGATTTTTGATGCAATTATCAACGAAATCCCAGAGCCACAGGTTGATACGGATGGTTCTAAGGGTGCACAGCTTCTCGTAGCCGCTCTCGCAGCTGATAGCTACCTCGGTAAGTATGCCATCGGTAAGATTTTCCGTGGAAAATTGAAGAAGAACGACTCCGTCAGTATCATGAAGGTGAATGGCGAGGTGGTTCGCGGCAAGATTGATAGCCTCTATACTTATCGTGGCTTGGGCCGCGAAGAGGCGACCGAGGCAATTGCCGGCGATATCGTCGCGCTCGCTGGTTTAGGCAGCGCAAGTATCGGCGATACGATTGCAACTGGCGATAATCCAGAAGCCCTTCCTACGATTGAGCTTGAGGCACCAACTCTTTCTATCTATATTGGTCCGAATACTTCGCCGCTCAAAGGTCGCGAAGGCGAATTCACGACTTCTCGCCAGATTGGCGATCGCCTCCAGCGTGAGCTTGAGACGAACATTGCGCTTCGTCTAGAACCACAGGGCCTTGGTTATAAGGTTTCTGGTCGTGGCGAGCTTCATCTTTCGGTTCTTATCGAAACGATGCGCCGCGAAGGCTACGAGATGGAAGTCGGCCGCCCAGAGGTGGTCTACAAGACCGAGAATGGTGTCGAAATGGAGCCGGTTGAGGAGCTTACGATTGAGGTTTCGCCAGAGTATGTCGGCGCTGTTTCACAGGAGCTCGGTACGCGCAAAGCGGAGCTCGTCTCTCAGGAAATGACGACTTCCGGCAGCACCCGCTTTATTTACACGATTACTACAGCCGCTCTTATCGGCCTGCGCAATAATCTCTTGACTGGTACGAAGGGCACTGCGATTATGAATACGCTTCCAAAGGGTTATCAGCCGGTTACTTCGCATTATCGCCAGGAGCGCAATGGTGCGCTCGTCGCATCCGAAGCAGGCCAGAGCACCGCTTATGCGCTTGACGCCGCTCAGGCTCGTGGCGTGCTTTATATTCCGCCTCAGGTTGATGTCTATATGGGTATGATTGTTGGTCTTTCTAAGAAGGACGAGCTTGATATTAACGTTTGCCGTGAAAAGCAGCTTACGAACATGCGTACGCATGCCTCTGACGGCGCGATTCAGCTCACGCCCTACACGCAGCTTAGCCTCGAACAGTGCTTGGATTTCTTGATGGAGGACGAGCTTCTTGAGGTCACGCCAAAGTCTCTTCGCCTTCGCAAGAAGGAACTCAACCCGACGCTTCGTAAGCGCGCCCGCAATCACGCCGCTTAACGCTTAAGTTTGCATCATGGCGGGGCAATAAGATATACTGAGAGCACTTCCCAAGCCGAACGGTACAAGAAGTGTTCTTTTCTGCCCTAAGATGGTGAAGTCCAATGGTGTAAAATGCAAATGTCGTGCGTCCGTGATGTTCGCGGACGTAAAAACAAGGTAGGTGATATATATGCGGGGAGGTGCATCAGTTTTAGGTCACCGCATATCCCGATGCGAGAGAACTGGCGCGTTGCGGCAGTGAAAGCGAGACGAATGTTTGCAGCGACTTGTTAGTAGCTTCCGATGGCTCATCGCAAAGAGCAATTTATTTTGCAGTAACAGATCCTTAGTACGAGAGGAATGGTGATTCAAGGGCGCGTCTTGAACGACGACACGAACGACTTTGAGATCCTGGGCGGAAAACGGGGGGCGGGACTCTGACTATAAGAGACCCGCCTTTTTTCATGCTTATGCTTGCGGGAAGGTAATAGCTAATATATACTGTTATTACCTTCGTACTAGCCGATGGTATTCGCCTTCGCCAGGGTTCCTTCGATTGAATTCGATCGAAGGGTAGGTAGGCCACTTCTGGATGCTAGTTTACAGAAGTTCTTTCCAATCAGAGACGAGATTATTGCTGACTGCTATCGTGGCATTATGCATTATGCTGGGAGAATACTTGCGTCAAGGATCGAACTCACAATAAATACGGACGGCATGGGCCCGAATGACATAGCGGGATTTGCCCGTCTAGACGCAACGTGAACGAGATGCATTGGTGATATCTACGACTGAAATGGAGCGGGCCTAGCGCGCAAGGCCCGTTTTTTAATGCAAAAAACAGGGGTGGAGTTGAATAAAAATTTTATACATAACCGCTATTAGAACACATTATTTACGTTTTTGTGCTAGAATGGTCCTAACTAGTGGGCAGGGCACATTAAAATGGTCAGTTTTTGGAAAAGGAGGTGGTCGATGTGGATTTCTACCATGAAATCGGGTCAGTCGTTGCGATATGCTTTATCGCTTTTTTCGCAGGGTCATTCTTTGCGTTCGGTGTTTATTATCTGTTTGTCAGTAGGGTGATAATCAAGTCATCCTATCTAAAGCGTCTCAGCTATCTTGCTAATCACAGCCGCGGCAGCGACCCAGAAGAGAATGAGAGCATCTTGGAATCCGATTTGAAGTCGAGGATTTTAGCACTTCGTGTTACTGTGGCTGCTCTCTCTGTTTTTTATGTAGCGATTGTGGCAGTGTTGTGTTTTCGTCTTCATCTGCTTAGCTCGGGACTAGGAATCTTGGTGGGGTTTGGGATTAGCGTCTGCTACTTCTACTCGGTAGTTGAGCGACAGGAGAAGGAATCAGCTTGCGCGATTGGACGGGTTGTTCTTCTCAATGGCGATATGATGACAGTGACGCTCGAATATGGTCCGGAGTCGTTCCGCCATCAGTTTGACTTTCATGACAATCCGAAATCGTATAAGAAGCTAGAGAAAGGGAAAATGTACTATATTGTCGATTATACCTGGACTCCGACGGCGAGAGCGTGCGATCCTAGCGAATGGGATGGAGGCAAACTGCCGACCAGCTGACCAAATCAATGCGGGCTTACAGATGTAGCTCGCATTTTTTAATATCTTTTTCCGAATTTGGCAAGGGCAGAGCAAGCATAATTCCAAAATCGGATTGAACAATTGTCAAGCGCGTTTTGTTCGGTTTTTGAACAATAAAATTAACAAAAAAGCAAGTGTGGAAAAATAAGCTTAAAAATTTTTTTATGTTCGGTTTATCTCTGTTATTTTGCCCATTTTTCCACCGATCGGTGCAAAAGTAGCTTAAAATGGGTCTTGAAATTTTTCGGTTTTTTGCTTAAACTAGGGACAAGTGGAAACAATAAAAACAAACACCACGAAACAAAACAAAAATAAGCAATAACGATTGGAACAAATACAAATATGTCTCAATGCACTATTAGCCAATCGCAAGACTATCAGATTATTACTTTGACGAAGCGTAAATAGCTTGTTTTTGCAGCACATTTACAAAGTTCGAACCCGATCATCTAGGAGTTTTGGGCGCGTTTAGGATACGCGAAACAGAAACTGTATGCACTTTCAACACAAATACACACCTCCCAAACAAATAAAAAACTCCACCTCACACAAATTAAGTCTCTCAACTCCGTAACAATATGTTAGCTATACGCTACCAGGCAGTTATGGAATCTTAATGTGTTAAGGAAAAAAAATAAACAACCAAAAAACACAAACACCTGAAATTTCTAGATGAACGGGCTCGAACAAAGTATAATGAAGGAATGAACGAAGTACATATTCCAGTTTTATTATCAGATGTGTTACAGTTGCTGCGTCCTAAGGAAAGCGAAACTTATTTGGACTTAACAGCAGGTTACGGTGGGCACGCAGATAAAATTTTGGAAGTAACGCGGAATTATAAAGGGGCGGTCCTGAACGACCGTGATCAGAATGCGATTGATTTCTTAGAGGCGAAGTACCAAGAGGAGAAGCCGAAATTGGTCCATGACGATTTTTATAGTACGGCGCTACGACTTGTGGAGAGTGAAAAAAAGTTTGATATGATACTGGCGGACTTTGGCGTTTCTTCACCGCAACTAGATATTGCGGAAAGAGGTTTTTCCTTTGCAAAAGAAGCTCGCTTGGATATGCGAATGAATGGCGAGCAGGAACTTGATGCTTGGACTGTCGTAAATAAATGGAGCGAAGGGAAACTAGCGGATATTTTTGAGCGTTATGCAGAGGAACGGCCAGGTCGTGCGAAGATGCTGGCTCGCGAGATTTGTAGAAAACGCCCAATTAATACGACGACCGAGCTTGCCGAACTCATTCGGTCCAAGTCGCCTTATTCGCATACGCACCCAGCGACGAAGATTTTTCAGGCTTTACGCATTGTCGTAAATGACGAGCTTGGAATAATTGAACAGACTTTGCCGCTTTTGCCGAAACTACTGAATCCTGGTGGCAGGGTAGCGATTATCTCTTTCCATAGCCTAGAAGATCGACTCGTCAAAGAATTTTTCAAAGACGAAAGTAGCAAAGGTATCGAGTCGACACTTGAAGTCATAACGAAGAAGCCTGTGGTTGCGGATGAAAGTGAAATAGTTAATAATCCACGCGCACGCAGTGCGAAGTTAAGGGTGGCAAAAAGACGTTAGTTTTTTAAGCTGCCAGTGGCTCCGCATGGCAGCGCAATCGTAAAAAATAAAAACAAAAAGGAGCCAAGATGGCAAAGATCATCGTGACCAATAGGTCTCGCGCACAGCAGATCAAAGTTAACTTCCGCTAAAGCTTTAGGCTTGACCGGCCTAAAGCTTAACGGGGGACGTTAAGATCGAGAAACTACCTATATATGCCCCTATTGACCGGGGGTACCGAAATAGGTGAAGTTTTCGGAGTGTGTAAAAATTTTTGACCTTCTTTGGTAAGGGAGCCAGACGTTTATCTCTTGTCGTCTGGCTTACCGCCAAAGCTCTAAAAACAAAAACAAAGAATAGAAAGAAATTATTAAACATGTCAGCATACTATGCGAGCAGAAGAGCGATGACGACTGGGATGAACACGATGTCCTGGTCACGTAACCGCAACGCGGTGCGTCATAATGCGAACATCCAGATTGGTTCTCTCATGCACGTATTTATTTTATTCCTGATTGCTGTGCTAATCGGGCTCTTTGCTTTGACGCAGGGCACAAAGGTTGCGCAGTATGATGCTGATATTGCCGGTGTAAACAGTGAAATTGCCGAGCTTGAAGCGCGGCGCGATGCCTTGACGGTCGAGAATGCGAAGATTACGGCCGCGGCAGCAAGAGACGATTCGAACGAAGTCGCCTCTTCGATGGTGAATACAAACAGTTATCCAGAATACGCACGCGAATAGCGGCGGAGCTTATAAAAGGTGAGAGAACGGTAGACACGACTGCCGTTCTTTTTTATGGAAGAAAAAGCACAAGTGCGATAAAATATAAGCATATGACAAGTCGTGAATGGCGGTATTTTTGGCTGAGATTTGGCTTGGTTTCTGTGGCGCTAGTTTTTCTGGCGCGTCTCTTTTTTGTTCAGATTGTCGAGCACGGTAAATACGTGCGCGAAGCAAATGCGATGCGCATAAAGCAGTATGAGCTGCTCGCAAAGCGCGGTGAGGTATATTTTATGGATGGCGATGATAAGGTCTCTCCTGCGATCTTAAACGAGCGCACATGGACGATTTTCGTTGATCCTAGCTTCATCATCAAGAATGCCGGCACGAATGGCGTGAAGAAAAAAGAAGTAGTGCAGGAAAAGCTGACCGAAGTGCTCGGCGATAGCCTCATTGTAAAGTGGGATAAGGTCTGGGAAAACGAAGACAATATGTACGTCGAAATCGCGAAGCAAATCGACTACGATACCGTCGTGAAGATTAAGGAGCTTGGTCTAAAGGGCGTAGGGCGCAAGGAGACGTCGCGTAGGGTCTATCCGAATGGCACGATGGCGGCGCAGCTGCTCGGCTTCATGAACGCTGAAGGAACGGCTTCTGGCGTGGAAGGCGCATTAGACAAGCGCTTGACCGGCACGAACGGTATGCTTAAGACCGTGACGGACGTAAACGAAATTCCGATTTCGATTGGCAATGACAATATCGAGGTGCCGGCGCAGAACGGCGAGAATATCGTGCTAACAATCGACGAAAATATCCAGCGCAAGGTTGATGGCATTCTCGAGCGCGTCGTGAAGAATTATAACGGCGGCATCGCAGCGGCGAGCGCGATTGTTATGCAGCCAACGACCGGAAAAGTTTGGGCGATGTCAAATTATCCGACCTACAACCCAGAACAGTACTGGAAAGAAAAAGACGCGAATGTCTATGTTAATCGCGTGACGGAGACGCCATATGAGCCAGCTTCGGTTTGTAAGCCCTTTACTTATGCCGCAGCAATCGATACGGGTAAACTCAATCCGGATTCGACCTATGTGAATACTGGCTCAACAGTTGTTGGTGACCGTACGATTAAGAATGCGTATAGTACGGCGGACGTGCTCGGCACGTTAACGTTTCGTAAAGCGCTTGATTATTCGCTAAACACTGGTAGCGTTGAGGTTTTGCGTCGCATGGGTGACGGCAATATCACAAAGTCTGCAAGGAAGACGCTCTACAATTACTACCATGATATATTTGGCCTTGGCGAACGCACTGGCATTGAGCTATTCGAAGCTAAAGGTACGATTATTAGCCCAGAAGATACGGAGGGTAATGCAGTCCGCTATGCCAACATGACGTTTGGCCAGGGTCTCAACCCGACGATGATTCAGGTCGCTGCCGGCTTCTCGTCGCTCATTAATGGTGGCGATTATTATACGCCGACCGTAATTGCCGGGACTTACGACAATGGTGCTTTAAAGCCCGCCGAAGCGAAGCTGCCGGTCAGGAGGACTGTAACGAAAGCGACGAGTACGGAGATGCGTCGAATGCTCGAAGAAGTGCGCGGGCAGAACGGCGGGAAGAACGATCCGGCTGGGTATAGTATTGGCGTGAAGACTGGTACAGCAGAAACGCTCGACGCGAACGGTCGCTATACTTCGAATAAGACTATCGCTGGGGCGCTCGGTTTTGGCGGCTCGAAGGCGGACGGAGCTTTGCCAGAGTATGTCGTTATGATAAGATTAGATGGTAATAAGCTGCTATGGGGCGCAATTGATGCGATCCCGGTCTTCACTGAAATTAGCAATTTTATGCTTGAATATTTAAGGATAGCACCACAAATATAGAAAGGGAAAACATGCTACTACAAGATATTAACGCTAACATTGGACACGAGCTAATTTTAGCGCTCGGAGCATTCTTGCTCGCCATGTTCTTGACGCCAATCTATACGACTTTTGCCTATAAGCATAAACTCTGGAAGCGCCAAAAGACGGTGGATGTTTCTGGTCAAAAATTGACAGTTATGAATAAGCTCCACGAAAATAAGATTAAGCGTCACTTCCCAACGATGGCTGGCGTTATTATGCTTATTACGGTCCCGACGGTGATTCTCGCCTGCAATTGTCTCGACCGTGGCCAGACTTGGCTGCCGCTTGCAGCTTTCGTCGGCGGCGGTATGATTGGCTTTATTGATGACGTGATTAACTTGCTTGGTAAGAAAGCGACGGCAGGCCTTCGTGCGCCAGTGAAGTTTGCAATGATTACGGCGCTCGGCATTTTCCTTGGCTGGTTCTTTGCCGTGAAGCTTGGCTGGACGAGCATAGAAATTCCATACGTCGGTGCCTTTAATATCGGCATTCCGGCGATGATTGCGCTGTTTGCCTTCGCGGTGGTTGCAACGGGAAATGCGGTAAATATTACGGATGGCCTCGACGGCCTCGCTGGTGGCCTTACGATGCTTGCCTACGGTTCGTATGGCGTGATTGCGCTTCTCCAAGAGCAATGGCTGCTCGCGGGCTTCTGTTTTATCGTATTTGGTGCGCTTTTGTCTTACATTTGGTTCAACGTTTTCCCGGCACGCTTTATGATGGGCGATACGGGATCGTTTGCGCTTGGCGCCGGTCTCGGTGTTGTAGCAATGATGACAAACTCATTCCTTCTTCTTCCGATTATTGGCGGCCTATTTGTAATTGAGGCTGGTAGTGCATTAATTCAGATTATTTCGAAAAAAGTATTTAAGCGAAAGATATTTATTTCTGCGCCGCTACACCATCATTTGCAGGCGAAGGGTTGGGAAGAAAGTAAGGTCGTGATGCGCTTCTGGATTATCGGTGGCGTTCTCGCGATGCTTGGCATTTTCTTAGCAATGGGCGGGGGCATAATTAAATAATGCGAAAACACAGGGCAGACAAAATAATCGCAATTGTGACGATTATTTTGATGCTCGTGGGGCTAATCGTTGTTTATTCGATTGGCGGACGTGTTGCGCAGGCGCAGAACGCAGCGTCGGGCAGTAATTTTAGTGAGACCTATTTCCTAATTCGCCATGCGGCCGTAGTGGTTGCTTCGATTGTGGCGCTTTTTGTAGCGTACAAAATCCCGTATGATTTTATGGATAAATATGCGAAGCGTTTCTTTTGGATTGCAGCGGGGCTTTGTCTTCTCGTGACTTTGCTTGGCAAGATGAATGTTGGACTCGTGACTTGCGACAGGGGTGCTTGCCGCTCGTTTTATCTACCGATCATCAGTATTGGTTTTGCGCCAGTTGAGGTGCTAAAAATAAGCATCCTATTTTACGTTTCTCGATTAATAAAAACTAGGAAAGAATCCGGGGAGCTCGAGACGCGAAATTTCTGGATTCCATTTGCGACCATCTTCTTGGTGACGGTCGTTTTAATTGGTTGGTGGCAGAAAGATTTTGGTAGCACGATGGTTATTTCTGTCATGATGGCGACGATGGCCTTTGTGGGCGGTGTCAATCTGAAGCAGCTTGGTTTGGCACTTTTGGCGTTGGCTTTGGCGGCGGGCGTTTTGATTGCGACGCAGCAGCACCGCATCGATCGTATTATGGGCTGGGAGGGAAGCGGCAATAATTACCATAAAGAAAGCTCGCTTATTTCGCTTGGTACGGGTGGTCTTCTTGGTGTCGGGCTAGGGAATAGCATTCAGTCGTCGGGCTATCTGCCGGAGTCGCTTACGGACTCGATTTTCTCGATTATTGGCGAAATTTGGGGGTTCCTTGGGGCGGGATTAATAATATTGGCCTACGCAGTGCTTCTCGGTCGGATTGTCCGGGTGAGCGAGTATTCGGAAGATAAGGGCAAAAACCTCTTTGCGGTAGGTCTTTTTGCTTGGCTAATTAGCCATGTTATAATTAACATAGGTGGTATGACGGGGCTTATCCCGATGAAAGGTATCACTCTACCATTTTTGAGCTATGGCGGCACGAGCATGCTCTTTGCGGCATTCGCAGTCGGCATAGTCCTCCAAATTTCTGGTTGGACAAAAAGGAAAATAGATAATGAAGATTCTAGTAGTTGGCGGGGGCAGCGGGGGACACGTCACGCCGGTAGTAGCCGTCGTTCGTGAGATCTGGAAAGTTCGCCCACGCGCCAAAGTTGAATTTTGGACTGATAGAAAATATTTCAAAAATGCTCGCCGTATTACGGTAGAGAATGGCATGGAGCTAAGAATCCGCAAAGTAGTTGCGGGGAAGTTCCGTCGTTATACGAATTTTACTTTTGCGACTTATCTTCAACATTTTGACGTGGTGCTTAAAAATATTCGCGACTTTTTCAAGAATATCATCGGTTTCTTTCAGTCGCTTTTCCGCCTTATCGTTAATCGCCCGGACGTAATTTTCTTTAAGGGCGGTTTCGTATGTTTGCCGGTCGGTACTGCGGCAAAATTACTCCGCATCCCGTACGTGATTCACGATAGTGACGCGGCCCCAGGCTTGACCAATAGACTGCTTTCAAAGAAGGCGGCAAAGATTGCCACTGGTATGCCACTCGAATATTATTCATATCCGCCAGAAAAGGCCGAATGGACTGGTATTCCGATTAATGACGAATTTCATCCAATTACCGAGGCGAAGCAGAGGAAGTATAAAAAAGAGCTTGGCTTCGACGAGAGTAAGCCGCTGCTCATCGTGACTGGCGGAAGCCTTGGCGCGCAGAATATTAACTTGGCAATTCGCGAGATTTTGCCGGAGCTTTTGAAGTCAATGAGCGTGATGCTCGTGGCCGGTCGCGAGCGTTATCCCGAAATGATGGATCTCAAAGACTATGAGGACTGGGAAGACGGGGAACTCAAGACGAACTTTAGGATGATAAAATTCTCGAGTGAAATGTGGAAGCTATTTGGTGCGGCCGACGTAGTCGTGAGCCGCGCGGGCGCATCGACGATGACCGAGCTTTCTAGCATGGCCAAGGCCGTGATTATGGTGCCGAATGCGAAGCTTCCTGGCTTTCATCAGGTGAAGAATGCAAAGGCTTACGAAAAAGCAAACGCCGTGATGGTCGTCGAGGACAGCGAAATGGTCAAGAAGCCGAGCTTGTTGCTCGATGCCGTCAGGACTTTAATTCGTAGCCCAAAGAAACGTCTAGACATGGGCGTAGCTCTGCGCTCTTTCGTTAAGGACGATGCGGCAGAAAGGCTTGCAAATACGATTATTTCCGTAGCGAAGAATCAGGATTAACCTGAGACTCTTCGTGGCGCAACATGGAACTGTTTATTTTTTTTGAGTGCACTCAAGAAAAGAATGAGAAAAGACGGTCACTTTCATAGACTCCTAGAAAAACTGCATAGATTTACATAGATAAGCAAAACGCCACGAAGACTCAAATGTGCGACTTTGCGATTATGACTCGCATGAGTATGTCGTGATTGTATTGCGGTTCTTTAGGACAGTGAAGCATAAGTGCAATATTTTTGGCGGATTTTTGAAATCGTGTCGTAATAATAGGGAAGCACAGAACGCGTCTTGATTTTTCTTGGTTTTTACGTTAGAATAAGGATTACTGGTCACGTCGTCTAGTGGTTAGGACTCCAGGTTTTCATCCTGGCAATCGAGGGTTCGAATCCCTCCGTGATCACCAGATATGATTTTTACAAAAAGCACCCTTTAAACGGGGTGCTTTTTGTATCCGTTTATGCTAAAATACTAGTATGAGTAATAAGCTTTTCAAGAGAACAAAAATACTTGCGACTGTTGGGCCAGCAGTTTTCGCTGAAGACAAAATTAGAGATTTAGTTTATGCGGGCGTGAACGGTTTCCGCCTAAACTTTAGCCACGGTAGTTACGAGGAGCGCGACGAGCAGATCCGCCTTATTCGCAAATATGCGCAGGAACGCGGTAAGTCTGTCGCGATTTTGCAGGACTTGCAGGGGCCAAAGATTCGCCTTGGCGAAATTCAGAATAACCACATGGATCTCAAAACTGGCGACCTCATTACGCTTGATTATGCGATGAAAGAGCATGATGGTAGTAAGACTTTGCCGGTGCAGTATAACCTTGCTGAAAAGGTCAAAGAAGGCGAGCCAATTTTCCTATTTGACGGTAAGATTCGCACGGTTGTGAAGCGTGTCGTCTCTGCGACCGCAATTGAGGTAGAAGTACAAAATGATGGTTATATCATGAGTCGCAAGGGCATTAACTTGCCCGATACTGACCTTGGTGGCGATATTATCACGCCAAAGGATTTGGCAGATATTGAGTACGGGGCAGGGCGCGACTTTGATTATGTCGCAATGAGCTTTATTCAGAGCGCAGATGATATCGATAAGCTTCGCCAGATTCTCGTTTCTCATGGTTCTACGGCGAAGATTATTGCGAAGATCGAGACGAAGAAGGCCGTTGAATCCGATGAGACAATGGAAGCAATTGTTAAGGCTACGGACGGCATTATGATTGCGCGTGGCGATATGGCAATTGAGGCTGGTGCCGAGGTTGTTCCGATCGTACAGCGCAAGTTGATTGCGCTTTGTCGCCAGCATTCGAAGCTCTGCATCGTCGCAACTCAGATGATGGCGAGCATGGTCGAGAATCCAGAGCCGACCCGCGCGGAAGTTTCCGACGTCGCGACGGCTGTGATTCTTGGCGCTGACGTAGTGATGCTTTCTGACGAGACTGCAAACGGCAAATATCCAGTTGAGACAGTCCGTGAGATGAAGAAAGTGATTCTTTATACGCAGGACCATACACGCATTGTCGCGCTTGATTCGTTGCCAACCGGTAGCTTTAAAAATTATGATGCGATTGCTTATTCCGCAGTGAAGATTGCAGAGGAAATCAAGGCTGATTTGATCGCAGTGGCAACCAAGACTGGCGCAACCGCGCAGGCAATTGCTGCACAGCGTCCGAATATGCCGATTGTGTCTGTTACGAGCAATCCGCGCGTAGCTGGTCAGCTCGCACTTATTTATGCGAACACCGCCTATGTGCGCGAATATGATGAGAACTACGCCTTTGAGGTTGTTCAAGATCTCAAGGCCGACGGTTATCTCAAGCTTCCTGAAGGGAAGGAAAACTTAAAAGTGGTCTTAGTATCTGGTCTCCGCGATGTCGAGGGCGGTACCGATAGTATTCAAATACGCAGCATTTAAGAAAGGGCAAAAAATGGCGTTCAAAAAGAAAACAGTACAAGATATCGATCTAGCAGGGAAGGTCGTGCTAATTCGCGTTGATTACAACGTGCCGATGAAAAATGGTCAGATAGTAAATGATATGCGAATTTCGGCGAGCCTTTCTACGATTCGCTATGTGCTTGATCAGGGCGCGAAGAAGGTGATTCTGATTTCTCATATGGGTCGCCCGAAGGGTACTTTTGTGCCAGAATTGTCGCTCGCTCTTTGCGCTAAACGCCTCGGCGAATTGATGCCGGACAAGGTTGTGCGCTTCTCGAAGATGATTTATGGCCCAGACGCCAAGGCTGCCGTTGATGATTTGCCAGATGGCGGCGTATTGCTCCTCGAGAACTTGCGTTTTGTCCCGCAAGAAGAAGAGAACTCGACGAATCTCGCACGCGAAATCGTGCTTGCGACCGGTGCCCAGGTTTTCGTCCAGGATGGTTTCTCGATCCTTCACCGCGAACAATCTTCTACGGTCGCGATTACGCGTCTTTTGCCTTCAGTAGCGGGCTTCCTCGTTGAGCAGGAAGTTTCGAAACTTCAAAAGGCGATTGAGAACCCAGAACGCCCACTCCTCGTCATTATTGGCGGCGCGAAGGTTGAAGATAAAGCTCCAATGATTGATCGCTTTGCTTTGCTTGCGGACAATATCGTCGTAGCCGGCAAAATCGCCGCCGATGGGTACAAGAGCAATGTGCCGAAAGTTTATGTCGCCGAAGATTTTGCTACGGATGAAAATGGCAACAAGCTTGATATTGGTGAAAAGAGTATCGCGAAGATTACGGATTTCATTTCTCAGGCGAAGACGATTATTTGGAATGGTACGCTTGGCGTGGTTGAGGACGAGCGTTTCATGAAGGGGTCGGAGGCAATTGCGAACGCAATGGGTAACAACCGTGATGCGATGACGATTGTTGGCGGTGGCGACACGGCCGGATTCGTATCTGGCATGCTCGAGAAAGACCACGTCTTGGCCTTCGATTTAGTTTCGACTGGCGGTGGCGCTTGTCTAGAACTTCTTGCGGGCAAACCATTACCTGGCCTCGATGCTTTACAGGATAAAGAACAGGCTTAGAAATGCAACAGTGGGGCGGCACGATGAATTACCGGCCGGAAAAGAAACGGCCGGAGAAAAAACAACGCGAGCGTGAAGTCCGCGATTCATCGGTTGCTCAGCGCGGCGAGACTGAACGCCAGACGGTCGCGACGGAATTTCGTGTCGGCAAGACGATTGCGGGCTCTGCTAGCGAAAACCGCCAACGTAACCTCGAACATATTGCGAATCGCAAAAAGAAACAGATTCGCAATGCGATTATCGTGATTGTTTTACTTGGCGCAATAGCGACGATTGCAATTTTACTTGCGAACTATTTGGGTGACATTGCACGCGAACGCGAGGCTTTGCTCGAGGGAGAAAACCCGATGGCTCCGACGGTCACGATCCTTGATGAAAATGTTGGCAACAATCTCTCCGAGCGCACGAAGTTATTTGTGGCGAGACTTGAAAAAGACGCCAAGGACTATAAGCTAGAAGTCGATCATGTCGTGTTGCCATTCCAAAAAGCGCGTGAGGTTGATGTGTACTTCAAAAACAGGGGTGAATACTATAAGATGACGATGGAGCGGGGCAGTGTCGTCCAGATGGAGGATGCGGAGCGCATGATGCGTTTCTTGGATGGAAAGGATCTCCATCCAGAATATGTTGATCTCAGAGTAGAAGGAAAAGCCTACTACAAGTAGCGAGCAGAGCACTTCTGCCCAACTGCCCTAATGTTCGGTTTTTGTTCTATTTTTGCGAGTGGGGTCTAGAAAAGAGTAGAGCAGAAAAATCCATATTTCGAAATGAAATTATAAAAAAGTCAAATGGGCAGGGCAGTCAGGGAAATTTTTCGGGCGGTCCGTGAAAACTGTGGAAAACTATGGGTTTTCACAAGGGGTCGCTATTGACAAAACTGCTAGAAAATATGTTGTAATATGTAAATTTACAGGGGTGGCAGCTAAAATGCGGTCAAATGTTGTCAAAATTTCTATCTGATGCCAGCACTTCTGAGCGCTTCCGGTCACTCCCCCGGCTAAAATTTCCGGGGGAGACCTTCATGCGTGGAGTTGATCGTAGAGTCGGCGCAACGGATAGAATACTACGCAAATTAGAAGGTCATTTACTGGCAGGCTAGTTCTGCTGTGCCAGAAGAGCTAATTGTCTATATAGCCCGGCCTATGCCTATATATAGTCGTAAAATATGCATTGTGCGACATTGGATATTAAGGCAAAAGTCGAGTATACACTCGTCTCGTTTATGCTTAGTTTTTGCTGCCCGGCCGCCAACTGGCCGTATTTGCCCTTTATTTTGCGCTCCTTCCCGCTTCTGCTTATATTCTCGGTTCCATATATGTCTCGCCTGCCAAAGCCTCATATAGAGCCTCCTGTGGCCTCGTTTTGGCCCTAACGGTGGTCGTAAGGCGCCATAACAGGGGCAGAATAGGGGTGAAATGTATTTTCTACCCCTTATTAACAGGGGTAGAATAGGGCATTATCAGATATGGAATAGGGTATTGAGCCAAATTTTACAGGGGTGGAACAGGGGAGGACTTCCCTATTAATTCCCTATTTGGCCGAAAGAGCTTACGTCTGAAAACTTTTTATGCTAAAATTAAAGTAATTTTTGGAGGTAAATATGAGCGCCAAGACGCTAATACGGTCTGGCGGTGGGAAAAACGCGGCAAATCGGCCACGCGTGGTTTTTTTGGATTATTTAAGAGCTTTTGCGCCTTTGGCGGTCATAGCGATACATGTCTGTACTCGTTCCCCGCTGGATGGTAAAGATATTCCGACGGATTATTATTCGTGGAGTTATGTGGTTCTGACGGTGATGACGCGGCTCTGTAGGCTTGCTGTGCCGATTTTCTGCATGATTTCCGGCGCGTTGTTCTTAAACCCGAGACGAAAGTTTGACTGGCAAAAACATTTCAAGAAGACAATTCCGCGCATGATTCTGATTTACATTGTATGGTCGCTGCTATATGCATTGCTGGCGGCATTAACGATCGCGAAGTCGGGCGATGAGTTCTGGAATGAGTTTATTAGTAAATCGTTCTCGGGATGCTGGCATCTTTGGTATCTAAAGATGGTGATTGCTGCGTATCTCCTAGTGCCGCTATTTAGAAAAATAACCGAGAACAGAAAGTTGACCGAGTATACGGTAAAACTGATTATATTTGGACTCTCAATGCTAACGCTAGGAAGCATCGTGGAGTTAATAGCGCTGAAGACATCGGGCAATATCGTGACGGACGGAATAAAAAACGCGATGAATGGCTCGGTTGTCCATGTAGTGAGCTTCTATCTTATCGGGTATTTGGTCTACTTCTTTGTTGGGCATTACCTTGCTACGGAGCGGTTTACGAAGAGAGAAAGGCGCCTGATTTATATCCTCGGGGCATTAGGGCTCATCATGACCATTGTCTTCCCTATTGCGCAAACGAGAGTGGAAGGGGTCTTTGATTATGGCGTCAAAGGGCATGGCCTAGAAGATATCGGGATGTTCTTCTATTCTGCCGCCGCCTTCGTGTGGGTAAGGGAAGTCGTTCGCAGGCAAAAAAAGACGCCGCGACTCGTGGCATTTATGGCGAAGCACAGCCTAGGCGTCTATATTCTTCACGCTGCCCCGCTGATTTTAATCTGTCATTTCTTTACGATTCCAGTGTGGCACCTCTGGAGTATGCTAGTCGTAATTCCTGGCTCCGTGCTGATTGTTTATGTGATTTCCCTGCTCTTATCGTGGTTGCTTAGCAAAATACCGCTTGTGAAAAAAGTGGTATAATAGCAGGGAATCCATGAAGCATAAATGGCTTAATATCTTAATTATTCTTGCGATTACCGTCGGTTTTTTGTGGTTCGTTTTGAAGGACAATTTCAATCAGGTCGTCGAGACGCTCTTCAGTTCCAACATCGGGTGGATTTTGGTTGCCCTTCTCTGTTTTTGCGTCTATATGGTCTTTGATACCCTGTCGACCTATGGAATTATTCGTATCTATAAAAAAGACACTACTTTTAAGTTTGCGCTGTATCTTGGGCTTATTAATAAGTTCTTCTGTGGTATCACGCCGCTGTCGACTGGTGGCCAGCCGATGCAAATTTATGAGCTAAAGAAAAAAGGTGTGCCGGTCTCGACGGGGGCGAATATAGAGGTGCAAGCCTACATGATGTTCCAGATTGCGTTGATGATCCTCGCGATTCTCAGCGTAATTTTTGACGGTATTTTCCATTTCTTTCAGTACGTTCCGGTGCTTCAGCAGATGATGGTTGCGGGCTTCGTGATTAATCTCGTGATTTTACTGATCTTACTGTTTATTAGTTTTTCTAAGAATTTCAATAGAACCGTTGCGGGCGGGATTATCGGTTTTTTGGCAAAGTTTGGCCTCATTAAAAATAAGAAGGCGAAGATTGAGAAGTGGAATAATGCCTGCCAGAACTACTATGAAAATGGCCAGGCCTTACTGCGCAACAAAAAGGTGTTTGCGCGTGGCGTGGCTTATCAGATAATTGCCCTTACGACTTATTATTTGTTGCCAATCTTTATTGCATTCGCAATTGGCTGCGCCGATAACCTCAACGTTATCAACGTATTTGCGGCGAGCTCATATGTTTTCGTGATGGGCTGCTATGTGCCGATTCCTGGCGCTTCTGGCGGCATGGAAGCGGGCTTCATGGGCTTCTTCGGCAACTTCGTCGATGGTTCGGCTCTGAGCGTGTTTGTGCTGCTCTGGCGCGGCATTACGTATTATCTTCCAATGATTGCTGGCGCGATTGCGTTTAATATCTACAACAGCAAGGGCGTCTATAAAGAAATCGAAAAGATGACCGAAGAAAAGGAATAGCATGAAGCAGGAATTTGTTAGGCTCCAGTCCACTGACGGGATTGAGATGCCGGGCCTTTTGTCGAGTCCGGAAGGTGGTAGCGATACGATTGTAATTCATGTACACGGGCTAAATGGCAATTTCTATGAGAATAGATTTCAAGATGTTCTTGTAAAAGAATATGTAGCTAAGGGATACGCATTTTTGGCCTTCAACAACCGCGGTAGAGACTTCTTGACTGAGCTTTTAAAGGGTGATGAATTCGTCGTAATCGGCGGCTGTAAGGAGCGCTTCGTGGACTGTTTGCTCGATCTTGATGGCGTCTTTGAGTGGGCGAAGGGTCGTGGCTATACCAAGATTATTCTTTCCGGTCACAGTTATGGCTGCAACAAGGTGGCATATTATTATGCTCAGAGAAAAGACCCTGCTATTCAGAAGGTTGTCCTTATGGCGCCTTGCGACATCCCAGAGGAGCCGAAGCATTTCCTTGGAATGGAAGTATATGGGAAGGTAAAGTCTGAAGCTGAGCGTTGCGTAAATGACGGTCAGGAAGACGCTTTAATTGATTTTCCAGTGATGGGCGATAATCGAATTGCGGCGGGCACCTTCTGTCGCGATTTCTTAGCTGGGGGCGAAAATGATATCTTCCGCTATGTTGATGGGGTAGATGGCCAGAGTGCGGCGCTTCAGAGTATCGATGTGCCGGTATTGATCGTTTACGGTACGGCGGATGAATGCATGAAAACGCAACCGGCCGATGTCGTTAGGGGCTATCTGATTAATAATATCCGCAATTTAAAGCTCGAGATTATTGATGGCGCAAGCCATACTTACCGTAATGGCCTAGAGCAATTAGGCGAAGTAATTAAGAATAACTTTTAGTATTATTGCTGTACGGGCTTGCCGGCGCGTTTTTCGTTATCGCTATGTTTGTGATAGCTGATATCGCGGCCCTTTTTCTGGATTTGTGGCTTTTGCTCGGCTTTTTCTTTCTGTTCTTTGCGCTGTTCGGCGACGATGCGACCTAAGTCTTTGAGGCTTGGCCCCATCTCTTTGCCCTCGGCCTTACTAGGGGAGATTTTTTGCTTACGGAACTCTGCCTGAGGAGTGAACTCGAAGACCGGCTTTTCTTTTTTGGCTGGAGCCGCTTGATTAGCGGAACCACGCATGCCGGCCTCGCGACCAGAGTCAGAAAGCTCTTTCTTCCATTTTTCGGCAGCGTCGATATTCTCGCGGATTTCTTCTTCGACGACCGAACGACTACGAGCATAATTTAAACGGGAATTCTTGATGATTTGCGGCGTAAGGTCGTTTGGCGTCTTTGGAATACTAAGTGTTGTAGCGGAGAAAGCAGGCGTCTTTTCGCCGTTAATAATCATTGAGACAACAAAGTGGCGGTTATTAAGATTGAGGAGGTCTTGTGCCTCAAAGACTGGCTCGAATTGCTTTGAGAGAATTGGCGCATCGTCGGCGGAAACGCGGAAGCTAATAGTAGTACCGACGTTACCGAAGACGGCGTCGCGCACTTGTTCAGTCATCTGGCTAGTGTACTGGTTTGCAACGGTGAGGTTGAGGCCATATTTGCGCGCCTCGGAAAGAATGACGGCGAAGGATTCGGTCGCGAAGTTCTGGAACTCGTCGACATAGAGATAGAATGGGCGGCGATCTTCGATGTTTGGAATGTCGCTACGGCTCATAGCAGCGAGCTGAACTTTGGTTACCAAGAACGAACCGAGTAAGGCGGCGTTATCCTCGCCAATGAGGCCCTTGGAGAGGTTTACGATGAGGATTTTGCCCTCGTCCATAATCTTGCGTACGTCGAAGCTGGACTTTGGCTGGCCGATGATATTACGAATGATTGGGTTGGCCGTGAAAGCGCCTACCTTGTTTAGGACTGGTGCAATTGACTCTGCAACCTGCTTGTCACCCCAGCTACCGAATTCCTTCTTCCAGAATTCGAGAACCGTAACGTCGGTGCAATAATCGAGAGTTTCTTTGCGGAATTCTTTGTCCGTAAGCATGCGGGAGATATCGAGCAGAGTAGTCTGCGGGCGATCGAGGAGTGCGAGCAAGGTGTAGCGTAAGATATGCTCAAGGCGAGGGCCCCAAGAGTCGCCGAACATACGCTTTAATACGCCGATAACTTCAGAAGAAATGTTTGGTTTGCGAGCCGGATCGTAGACTTCGAGAGGGTTGAATGCCATTGGATATTGAGTGTCGGCGGGGTTGAAATAGACGACATCTTTAATGCGGTTTTCTGGTATGAATTTGAGGTTATCCATCGCGAGATCGCCGTGTGGGTCGATAATACAGTAGCCCTGATTATGATAAATGTCGCTGAGGGCAAAAAGCGTCAAAAGACCGGACTTACCAGAGCCAGTCTGGCCGATGATGTAAACATGTCGGCTGCGGTCTTTGCGATACATGCCGAACTGGTGCTTGATGCCGCGGAAGTCGGTAAGACCGAACGCGGAGAGGTTTTCGTCAAAGCTTGGGTTACCAGTGAGCATTGGGAGCTTGGCTGGCGGCTCTGCGGTTTTGCTGGAAGCCCAGACGATGTTCGGTGTTTCCACATTCATGTGCGGGAGGTGATAAACGCTAGCGAGCTCGGAGATATTCAAAATGAAGCCATGATTGGTGAATTGGCGCGTCTTATAGGCATCGAGCGCGTTCTTGTCGAAGGTTGCGCCGACCATCTTGAAGCCGTTAAGGTTGGTCGAGTTGAACTGTTTGAAAGTACCGACGAGGCCCTGCATATTGAGCTTCGCATTAACTTGGTCTTGGCCGACGTAAGCGAGGCGAATTTTTACTTCGTAGCCAAGCTTCGTAGCCTTCTCTTCTGCCTTTGAAATCTGAGTTTTGGCACGCTCGCTAAGCTCGACAGTGGTCTCAGACTTCGTGCCGCCCTCTGGTGGTTTCCAAAGCGCCGCAATAAGCTGGGCGAACCAAGCAAAATCAATATTGCCAAAGCTAATGCCCTTCCCGGCTTTGACTTTCTGGATCCAACGATCGGTCTTCGTATGCCAGTCGTCAGCAATTGGGCGAGTAAGAATTTGAATCCAAAGCTCTTCGCCGCCATCCGGGTTTAGCTTTGCGAGGGTACCGGTAATACCGGCGAGCGGGTCGACCTCGAACGATTCGAAAGTCTTAATCGGTAAAGCGTCATCGTAAATAAGCGAAATCTCAGAGCTATACGTAACTGGATATTGCGTGCGGCGATCGACGTAATCTTCCTTCATGCGATAAATCTGCACGCTAGGATACTGTGAGTAAATCTGCCCCTCCACGAAGCTCTGGAGTACCTTTGGCACCCAGACGAAGAAACGGATTTGGTTACCAGTTGATGCAATTTCGAAAGATAGATGTTCCTGGACACCGCCAGAATGCTTTAGTTCGTTTTTGTCGCGAAGAATACCGTGGAGCGAAGCAAAAAGCTGCTCGGCGCTGAGCTCTTTTTTATCGTTGTCTTTTGGAATCTCAAGCATTAAAAGCACGGAATCCACATTGAGGACTTTTAGGCGGTTTAACTTTCTATAGTTGCGGATTGTCAAGATAGCAAGGATAGCAACGATGGAAATCCAAACGATCGGCGTAGCAAAAAAATGGATTACGTGTTCCATGAGTATATTTTAGCATAATCGAGAAGAAACTACCAGTTTTTGGCTAGTGGTATAATTAAATGAATGAAACGCAAAATCCTGTTCACTTCCCATACGGCGAACTTTAGTAAGTTTAATCGCCCGTTGATGCGCATGCTTCGCGGCACCCTAGAGGAACCGTACGAAGAATTGAATATTGGTGGTTGGCAGGTTGATTATGCCTCAGCGAATGAGGAATCAGTGCGCGACGCAGATAACGTTTATACGGTAAATTTTGCGCGTAATCCGCTTCGTTTCGACAAACATACACGTGCTTATCGCCAGCTAAAGAAGATTATCGATGAGGGTGATTATGACGCGATTCATACGCATACGCCAGTTGGATCGATAATTACGCGTCTTGCAGCAAGGAAAGCCAGGCGGCGTGGGACGAAGGTGATTTATACTTGCCATGGTTTTCACTTTTACGATGGCGCGCCGAAGAAAAATTGGCTGCTCTATTATCGTGCAGAAAAGAATGCGGCGAAGTATACCGATTTGCTGATTACGATCAATCGCGAAGATTATAAGCGCGCAAAAAAGGATTTCAAATGCCCAGTCGAAATGATTGACGGCGCAGGTGTTGATACGGCGCGTTTTGCGAAAACGGCAAAGGCTGAGCAGCTAGCCGCGCGCGCGAAGTTTGGTCTCGCGAAAGACGATTTCGTGATTTGTTACCTTGCAGAATTTACGAAGAATAAAAATCAGCGCATGCTCGTTGAGGCGGCGGCGCCAATTATGAAAGAAAACCCGAAGCTCAAGCTACTTTTCCTAGGCGAGGGGCCGTGTCTAGCGGAGACGAAAGAGCTCGCAAAGAGCCTTGGCGTCGAAAAACAGTGCTTGTTCCCTGGGTATGTGCGCGATAACTATGCCGCTTTAGTCCAGAGCTGCAATCTCTATACATCATTAAGTATCCGCGAAGGGCTTGGGCTTGGCGTGCTCGAAGCGCTTTACTGTGGTTTGCCAATTATCGTAACGGATAATCGTGGCCATCGCGATATTGTCGATGGCAATAAAAAGTATCTTGTTTCGCCGTCTGACGCGGTGTCTCTGACGCGTAAATTGCGCGAGGCGATTAGACATCCGGAAGAATACAAACTGGCATTCCCGAAGCGCTATACTCTAAGTAATTCCCTGAGTGAAATGAGAGCGATTTATGAGGAGATTTTAGGATGAAAAAGCAGAAGATTTTGCATGTTCTTGGCGGGCTAGACCATGGTGGCGCCGAGGCATTTTTGATGAACGCGTTACGGTTTATCGACCGCAGCAAATATGAGTTCGGTATCGCGACTTTTATGAAGCCAAAGAATGGTGAGAAGTTCGACTTTGAAGATGAGCTGAAAGAAATGGGTGTGAAATTATATCACGTAGCGGATAATCGGTTCAAAAATCCATTAAAATTCGAGAATGATATCGCGCAGCTCGTAAGAGAACATGATTATAAAACCGTGCACAGCCATATTGATTTCATGTCGGCATTGGTACTTGCTGGCGCAAAAAAAGGTGGCGCGACGAAGCGGATTGCACATTCGCATAGCACGAACAACGTAAAGATTAATTCAAAAAAGATGCAGCTCATTAGTGGCATTCTGCGCCGTAGGCTGAATCGAGTTGCGACTGAGCGTGTAGCATGCGGTGAAGATGCGGGAAAATTCCTCTATGGGCCAAAGCAGAGGTTTACAGTGATTCATAATGGTATTGATCTTGAGCGATTCCGTTTTAACGCAAATACGCGCCACAAGATGCGCGAGCAATGCGGCTTTGATGAAGACGAAATGATTCTTTTGAATGTTGGGCGTTACGAGAAGGTCAAAAACCACGAGAAGCTGATAGATATTTTTGGCGACTATTCGAGGAAGCATAAGAAATCCCACCTCCTAATTATTGGCGATGGGTCGCAAAGAGAGGCGCTCGAAGAGAAAATTGCAAGCGAGCGTCTAGGAGATAGCGTAACGCTGCTACCGTCCCAAGATAAAATTGAGCGCTACTTTATGATGGCGGACGTATTTGTGATGCCTTCCCTGTTTGAAGGCATACCAAATGTTGGCGTCGAGGCGCAGGCTTGCGGCATGAAATGCCTCTTTAGCGACAAGGTGCCGAGCGAAATTAAGATTCTTGATTCGACGGAGTTTATCCCGCTAAATGGTGACTGGCTCCGCTCGATCGAGCGTGCCGAAAACCGCAATGCGGCCGTCAGACAGCCGGGCATGAAGGCCTTCAATATAAAAGAAACCGTAAAGATTCTAGAAGCAGTTTACGACAAATAAAAATACCCCCTTAACGGGGGTATTTTTTGAAGTCAGTTTATTGTTTTGTGTAGGTCTGAGAGAAGTCGTCGCCGTTGGCTTTGATAGTAAAAGAGTTGCCGTGAACCTCGACTTTCATTTCGGTGCCGTCAGAGATAATAACGCCCTTTTCCTTGTCCCAAGTGATTTTGTCGGTGCCGTCGCTGGTTTTGACTTCGCCGGTGCCGTCTTCCTTGAGCGTCATAATGGTTTCGCCGCCCATAATTGTGAGGTTGTCGCCGGTAATTTCGACGCCCTTCTCGACTACCTTGGTGAGCTTATATGTACCCGCGCTGAGGCTGCCCTTATTGAGAATAAGAATAAGGATAACGACGACTGCAACGACAACGGCTGCTACACCGGCAATGATACCGATCAAGAGGCCTTTGTTAGCTTTTTTAGTTTCTGGCATAAATATAACTCCTTGCTTATGCTTATTTTTGATTTTAGTTTAGCACAAAAAATGGCCCGAAGGCCATTCTTGGTTTTTAGGCTAATTTGTAGCAATCTTTGCCGACGCGGGTATAGAGAGCTTTGTTTTGGAGGTTCAAGAGAACGGTAGTTTCCTTGACTTTGCGCTCTTTCAAAACCTGCTTGACGATATCTTTGCGGCTAAGGCCTTCGTCGCCAGCTTTCTTCAAAATCTTCGTAATGATATCTGCAACAGTACCCTTGCTGAAACCCCAGCTATCGAGCGCGTAGATGCCGCGGCCGATGAGGACGAAGCGAGAATCCTTAATGAGCTCGTTATGGATAGCTTGAGTAGTAACATTCTTGCGCTTGAAGTCGGAAGCAGAGATTGCTTTAGCGATGTCGCTGAAGTGCATTGGCTCTTTCTTCTCTTCGAGGATAACGAAAATCTTGTCGCGAATATTCTTCGGGTTGACAGTTGGCCACTTAGCGAGACCCCACTGACCATTGAGGGTCGAGAGGAGCTTGCTGACGCGTGCGATTGCCTCGATGTGGCTTGGGTGCTCATAGTTGAGCTTGCCGTCGAGCTGATCGACGGTCATCGGAGCCTTGTTGGCCTTGATGATAGCGACGATTTCGTCAGTCTTGACGCGAATGTCTTTTTCGCTGCCATATTCAGCAATACCGATAGCGGTGTGGTATTTGTCGTTTTCAGAGACGATACTAAGATTTGGCGAGATTTCGCCGAGGAAACAGAACTGTGCCTTTTGGGTGGCATTTGGCTCTTTGCCAAGAATTTTGCTTGCTAGGTCGCTAATGCGTGCAACGCGGCCCATTTCGGTAAGGTTACGAATGATAAGTTTTTCGGCGGCGGCGAGATCGTTGATTTTGCCATCTTCTGCGGCATTCTCTAGACGGATAAGAATTGCCTTTTCGAGCTGACGGACACGTTCGCGTGTAATAGATAACATTTCGCCAATTTGTTCAAGGGTCTCTTTGTGACCATTGAGTCCGAAGCGACGCGATATAATTTCTCTTTCGCGCTCTTGATCGATGATGTTTAGACTGTTTGTGATTGCTTTGGCAATCGTTTCCGCATTGTTCATAATGCTGCCGTTTTTCCTTACCTTTCCGTCTATTTGGTATTATGTCAACCCGCAAAAACCCTGCAGGTTGTATCTTATTTTTTAAAATTTTAACACTATTTTGTAATGTTGTCAACAAGCAAATTTACTTCACTTACTTAGTATTATAACAGAACTTTTACGAAAAAAGAAAATAATTTTTTAAAACTTTTAAACGCTAGCGAATTGTTATCTCATAATTGCGCTTATGCTTATTTTTTGATGCATTCAAAAATCCCGGCGAACCGGGATTCTTGAGAGAGATTAGTTTAGTGCACCTCGGCACGTGCGGAAGTTATACCAGCCTTCATACTCATACTCTCCGCTTTCTGCCGTTTTGGCTTTGATGCCCAAATTCCCAACTCTTCCGGGAATGTGGGTGATTGCGGTGATGATGGCGCAGAAGCTCTTTCCGTCGGTAGTTCTGAACCCGACGACTTTTTTCTTGTCTTTTGCGTCCAGAAGCTCTTTCATCCCGAGATTGCTTTCTCCGATAATCTCCACTCTTTGTACATTTTCAGCTTTCATGTGCACCTCCTATTTTTTGTAGTAAAACATGCCTCGTCTTGAATATGGATCGTAATAGACCTTCCATCTTTTTAGGACGCGAACTGGGTCCCGATCGATTTTTTTGATTCGAAGCGTCATAACTAATACGCCGTCGCTTTGATAATCTAGCCCCGCGAGGATGCCGGTTATCTTGCCGAGACCGATGGTCGTGAAATAAATTTCCGCTTCCTTTAGATACTTTTCTCTGTCTTCGGCATCCCTTAGCTTCGGCTGGTTCTTAATTTTTTCGTACTTCTCTTCGATTTTGTGTCGGCTAGGCCCTTCCGAAATAAAAAGTGTTTTGCACATAACAAATCTGCCCCCTTTCTGTAATGTGCGATTTTTTGTAAATATTCCGATATTATATCAAGAATTTGAATAAAAGTCAAGCATTTTCCAGAAATAAGGAGACCCCAGTGGAACGCTGGGGTCAGTGTAAGGTTAAATGTGCACCAGATAGTCTGGGACGAGGTCATTATATCATAAAAAAATTCTGGTGCATATTTCTATGCGCCAGAAGAGGGTTAAGCTGTAGCCTTGACTGCTTTATGGTGTTTGTAGTTTTTCAGGATATTCGCTAAGGAATCTCCAAAAATCTGTTCTTGCCATATCATTGCTGCTGTCGCCGTGCCGAATGTGAGCGAGGCAAGGATAAACACGATGGAAATCCAGGTGTTTGTCGTGTAGTTATCGACTTCTACTAGGTAGTTATCGAAAACTACTTCTTGCCCTCCGCGATAGCGGACGTAGTATTCGCCTCGAACGTTTTCGAAGTCTTTTGGGTCAGACGGTATTATCCATCTTACGCCAACGTCCTCGATCTCTTCTGCTTGCACGTTCTGTGCGGCAAGTTCGGGGATCTTTTCGCAGAGACCAGCTTTCGCTCGAGCTATTACGACCTCGTCGTGCGGGCTTGCAATTACGGCATACGTGATGCCGATTGCCCACATTGAAATGGTTGTGCCTACGATGATGATGAGCGCGATAAACGCTCTTATCAGTTTACTCATAAGAACTCCTTTCTGTCGCCTTAAGGTGGCGACTACCTCCCATTTTAGAGTGCGCGTCTGCGACTCGTTTCGGTCACCTGCTAGAGTTAATCGAGACGAGTCGCAGAAAGCGATGAAAGGAGTATGTAACCCTCGCAATGTGCTTAATCGACCTCTGTTTTTAGTGATTACGATTATGCTTTCATTATAGCATAAAACGCCGAAAAAGTCAAGAGATGACAGGGGTGAGTAAAAACCCGGCGAGCCGGGTTTTTGGGGGGTTATTTCTTGGTGGTTTTTCTAGCGCGTTTGGCTGGGCGGCGGGTTGCCTTTGGCTTATTCGCGAGATATTCTTCCGCCTGCTCTTTCGTGACGGTCTTTGGATCGATGTCTTTCGGGATGCGGGCGAAGTTGCGGCGGCCCGGACCCTTTACGTATGGGCCGTAAGCGCCGTTAATAATCTGGATTTCGCCCCAGTCGGCAATATAGGAATCGCGCTTGGCTTCATAGAGCGGTTCGGCGTCTTCGAGCGTAATAGTATATGGATCGAAATCTTTGAGTGGAATGTTATACTTCCCGGCCTTGAGGTATGGGCCGAATGGACCAGAGGCGGCGATAATCTCGGCGCCATCTTTGGCGTTGCCGAGAATGCGCGGCAATTGCGGGAGGGCGAGCTGCTTCAAGGCCTGATCGAGCGTGACGGTTTTGACGGATTTGCGCTTTGGCAGTGGCGCGAAACGAGGCTTCTCGCCGGTTTCTTTTTCGTTGTCGCCGAGCTGGATGAAGCCGCCGTTCTTGCCAACTTTAGCGTAGATAGCCTTGCCGGTTTCTGGGTCGTGACCGAGGAGGCGGGCGTTATTGTAGCGCTCGATGCCCTCACTGGCGAGCACATCATTATTAAATGGGCCGTAGAAGTCGCGGAGCATCTTTACGCGGTCGAGCTTGGCCTCGGCGATAAGGTCGAGATCCTTCTCGATATTAGCAGTAAACTTGTAATCGACAATATTCTTGAAGTGGTCGACGAGGAAGGCGGCGATAAGCTCGCCGATTGGCGTTGGGAGGAGTTTACCCTTGTTGGCGCCGAATTTTTCGGCGACTTTTTCCTCTGTAATTTGGTTGTTTTCGAGCTTAAACTGGACGATTTGGCGCTCTTCGCCTTCGCTCTCGCCCTTTTCGACGTAGCCGCGGGCCTGGATGGCGGTCATGATCGTAGCATAAGTGGATGGGCGGCCAATGCCGAGCTCTTCGAGCTTCTTCACGAGCGAACCTTCGGTGTAGCGGGCTGGCGGCTTGGCGTAATTTTGCTTGGCGATGATACTGGCGGCGGTTAGCTTGTCGCCGACAGCGAGTTTTGGCAATTCGCTATCTTTAATGCGACCGTAAACCTTGAGGAAACCGTCGAAAGTAACGACTTCGCCCTTCCCCTCGAATGTATATTCGGTCGGGGTGGCGATTTTGATCGTGGTTTTCTCAAGCCGAGCATCAGCCATCTGAGTGGCGAGCGCGCGAGCGCGAATCAGAGCGTAAAGGCGCTTTTCGTAATCGTTTTTACCGGCAGACTCGACCTCGATATGGGTTGGGCGGATAGCTTCGTGAGCTTCCTGGGCACTAGCGTCCTTGGTCTTAAAATTGCGGGTTTTGACATAGTTCTTGCCGAAGTTGCTCTCGACGTAGCTAGAAATGGCAGCAATGGCCTGCTTGGACAGGTTTAGGCTATCGGTACGATGGTAAGTAATGTGACCAGCCTGGTAGAGGGCTTGAGCGGCTTGCATGGTGGTCTTGGCGCTATAGCCGAGCTTGGCGTTGGCCTCAATCTGCATCGAGGCGGTTGTGAATGGTGGCTGAGGCTTGCGTTCGCTTGGCGCGGTCTCGACGGCGTCAACCTTATATTCGGCGCCGATGAGCTTGTTCAAAAAAGCCTTAACGTCGTCTTCGTTATCAAAATCATGATCGAGAGTGGCAGCGAAGCCGAAGTCGCCAGAAACCTTGTAAGTATATTTGCTGGCGAATTTCTCGATGGACTGCTCGCGTTCGACGATGAGGCGAAGGGCTGGGCTCTGGACGCGACCGGCGGAAATAGCCCCTGGAACCTTCTTGCGAACGACGCCAGAGAGGTCGAAACCGACGAGCATATCGAGGGTTTGGCGTGCCTGTTGGCTGGCGACCATGTCCATATCGACGGTGCGTGGTGCCTGGATGGCGGCTTCGAGCGCCGGCTTGGTAATTTCATGGAAAGTGATACGAGCAGTGTCTTTTGGTAGACCTAGGACCTCGCAGAGGTGCCAAGAAATCGCTTCCCCTTCGCGGTCCTCATCCGTTGCGAGCCAAACTTTGTCGGCTTCTTTGGCGGCTTTCTTAAGATCGGCGATAATACTCTTGTGGCCTGGATCGACCTCGTAAGTGACGTCAAAAGTATTCTTGTCGACCTTAGTATCTTTGCGAATATGCCCGACTGATGCCAAGACAGTAAAATCTTTACCGAGGTATTTCTCGATGGTCTGCGCTTTGGCAGGAGACTCAACTATTACTAAATTTTTGCTCATACTGTTATATATTAACACACGCCATTTTACAGACTATGCGGGCTTTTGTCTAGAGCGGTTTGGCTAGTTGCGAATTAGCGGATTTTTCTGCGGGCCGTCGAGTTGGCCGCCAGTAAATGGGTCGTCGTCATCTGGCTTGTTGTGCTTTTTTGGTTTCTTATTTTTCTTTGCCAAGAAAATCATGAAAGTAATCGCTAGCGCGAGATTGATAACGATGGAAATGATAAGGACGATGATGAGCCCGGTGTTTAGATCGCCTTTATTGGTATTTTGGGCAGGAGCGGCGCAGGCCTCGTCTCTCGTAACGGTCAAGATAATCTTATTCTTCGTGCCATCTTCTGCGGTAATGGTAATTTTTATGGCGTTTTCGCCTTCTTTGAGCTCATGCTCTCCTCCGCCCGTGATGGTTGCCTTTTCATCTTCTGCGGTGGCGTTGACGACAATTTTGTCGGTAATTCTTGGGACGGCAAGCGTGTAGTTGTGGTCGTCAGTTTTAGCGATTGCGTAGTCTTCGACGGACAATTCGCCGAGATTGCTGTTATTTGATTTTTGCTCTTCTTCGGCTGGAGCTTCGGTTGTTTCTGGGGTTTGGGCTGCTGGCGTTTGGGCCGGTTTTTGGGTTGTGGTTGGAGCCGGTTTGACCGCGGCCGTTACTGTTCTAGTTCCTCCTAAGGTGACGGTTTCGCCGTCCGCATTAGTCGCGTCGCCGCTCAACGTGATGGTGATAGCCCCTGCTCCGGTTGCCGTGCATTGGGCCGAGAAGGTTTTGTTTGCGTTATTAGCATCTGCGGTGGCGTCAGCTTGGTTAATGACGCAGCCGCTGACTGGGCCGCTGGCGGTTACCTTGACACTCCAGGCGGCTACGGCGGTCAGGTTGACGGAGGCCGTGAAGCTATCGCCAACATAAACGCTACTGGAGCTAACCGAAAGGCTGCCAGATGCAGCAAAAGCGTTCGGTGTTGCGAATAATGCCATGAAAGAGATTATTAATAGTGTTTTTAGTTTTTTCATCTGCCCTTCTTCCTAATTGATTTTTTTGGTGCCCAATAGATGTTGGCGAACTCTCAAGAGGTCCGCCGAGTTGATGCTGCTATCATATGTAATGTCTGCCGCTTTTGAGTATACTCCAGAAAGCTTCTTTATGCCGAGCAGGTGCTGACGTATTTTTAAGAGATCCGCCGAATTAACCAGGCCGTCCCCGCTTGCATCGCCTATGACAATATTAGTAAACTCTTTAATTATGTCCATTCCGGCCTTAATCGTGGTTTTGCTGCCGGTATAAATTAGTTTTTTGCCGCCGACTTCGTTGTAGCTTGACGAGACACTCAGGCCACTACTGAGGGTGAATTTCTTTGCGAATTTGTCTAGGGTCGTGTCGGCCATGATTTTTGTAATGGTTTTATTTTTTTCGCTAAGCTCATAGTCTTTGACGGAATAAGCGATGGTAGCCATTTTGCCGTCTCCGTCGAAGCAGTAATTAGTGTCATTGAGGGTTACGCATTCGTTGGTGAGCGCACTACCTTCTGGGCCTTCGGAAACGTCGTTTTCGGCTTCTCTGAAATAATAGGTATTGCCGTTGATCGTGACGAGGCCAGTGAGCATCGATGCGATGCCGCCATATTCGTCTGGCCCGGTTCTAAAGTAAAAAAGGCGAGAATCAATGGTCCCAAAGCCCGTGACGGCGGCGCCGTAGTGACCTTCCGCGACGTCGTTGTCGGCTTTTCGGAAGTAATACCATCTTTCGCTTAGGAATTTCCAGCCAGTTGTTACTTGGCCGAGAGTTGCAGGATCTTCGGACAAATAATAGTAGCTATTCCAGCCATTATATGGGAGGTAGCTAAGGCCGGTTTCGAGGTGGCCATTTGGATTGTAATAATAGAGATGTCCGTCAATCTGTTGCCAACCGGTTAGGGCATCTTCGGCAAAGGCGCTTTGTGGAAACAAGAAGGAAGCCAAAAAGAATAGCGCGAATAATATCGATTTTATTATTTTGACACCCATTACCTACATTATAGTATAAAAAGCATTAGGGTTATAGATTTTTCCCATCAAAAAGCCCCAGGTAAGGGTGGGCATCACCTGGGGCTATTTGACCCTTTAAACACACCTCTCGTGGTACCGGAAGACGGAAGCGCGACCCACCTCACACAAATGGGGTCCGCCGGTTTAAAGGGGTTGCTAGCCTTAGAAACTTGCATTCTAAGTGGAGGTAATACTTTTCACTTCAGACTATAGAAGAAATCTGAAGGCCGAATGGGTTTCTAGGGCACGCAACAATTGTTAAAACTAAGTTTTAACAAAGTTATAGATTATTTAGGTGCAGTACTTAGCCTTTCAGCTAAAACTGTACTCATTTTATCACTTATTTGCTTATAAGTCAATAGTTTTTCAACACTTTTTTCTATTTTCAATAGGTTTTTGCGGCGAATTCGGCGATTTCCGCCTCTTTTGTCAGGGGTCAAAGTGCTTATTGTTATTTCGCAAAAAAGTGTTATAAAATTGGCTAAATTTCGCTATTTTGCAATAAAATTTGCGATTTCGCCAAGGATTTCTGGCAGTTTTTCGTGTTCGGCCGGCGTGAACTTCGATAGTACAAAATTGACGTCGCCGAGCTGCTGGCGAAGCGGTTCGTTGCCGGTGCCGAGGCGGAGGCGTGGAAAATCCTCGCCGATATGCTGAATCGTAGACTTGAGGCCGTTATTGCCGCCAGCGCTACCCCGCTCTCGGAAGCGGATCTGGCCGAATGGTAGGTTGAAATCGTCGCAAACTACGAGAAGATTAGCGTCCTTGTAAAAACTAGTGACGGCCTGGACGCTCTGCCCGACTTCGTTATAAAAAGTCTGTGGCTTGACCAGGAGCAAATCATTTTCGTCGTCCTGGGCCACCAGAGCCTTCCAGCGCGGTTTTTCGACCCAAACTAGCTTGTGGACCTTGGCATAAAAATCTAACGCCAGGAAGCCGAAATTGTGGCGCGTGAAGTTATACTGGTTGCCCGGGTTACCAAAACCCACAATGATTTTCATGGCTCCATTATACCAAGAAAAAGCCGCCTCGGTGACCGGGACGGCTAATTCTAGAGAAACACTCGGGGTTAATGGTCGAGGCGCTGCGAAATTACCTGTGCGGCGACGGAACGAGTAATCTCGTCCTCGTTCATCGTGATGACTGCGGCGTATGGGCTGCCAGCCATCTTGGTTGCGGCGTAGCTCAAACCATTACTACGTTCATTCATGTGGTGGTTATAGACCTGACGCGGATCGCCGGTAATAACCATTTTGGAATTATCTCCGATACGCTTCATGAGCTGGTTCATCTGGAAACGTTCCAAATCTTGAGCCTCGTCATAAATCATCCAAGAGCAAGAAATGCTGCGGCCGCCCATATTGATGACGGAAACAAACTCGACGAGCTTCTTGATGATTTTCTGGGCCCACTCTTTGAGCTGAGTAAGGCCAACTCTGATGCCTTCCGGGATAGCAAATACGTTTTCGGCTTTTTTGGACTGAGCGTTTTCTGCTGCGGCCGCGACGGCCTCGACTGCCTCTGCGTTCTGGGCGTCCCAGTCGTGTTTAGCCTGGGAGTTGCCCTTCCTACTGCCTTTGCTCTTTGCTTCGGCGCCTTCTTTCTTACCTTTCTTGATCTTCGGGGAGCCATTGCCTCCTTTTGCGATCCATTTGTTTTTGAGGTAGGCCTCGATGTTGTCGACAATCGGCATAGCTTTTGCGATGGTCTTTTCGAATTCGGTGCCGGGCAAGAAGCCGATTTCTTTACCAAGTTCAGAATCGCGCGGAACGACGAAGACTCTCATGTAGTCTCCTTTTTCGACCAGATACAGGCCAATACCGATTGCGAGGTAGGTCTTACCTGTTCCGAAAGTGGACGGACAAATGACGATCGGGATTTCTTCGGGCGGTGCGAGCAAGGCTTCGGCGAACATGGCCTGGCCACTATTGCGCGGTTTAAGATAGATCGGTAATTCCCTGATGTAGGTAAGCGACTGTAGGCAGGGGTATTTTTCCGGTTTTCCATCTTCACCCATGACGCAGTACCAGCGGCCAATATAGTTCCACGGGCCTCTGTCTATGCCGTTCGTAAGACGGCTCGAGACTTCTCTGTTGGCTATCGGTTTGCCATTTTCGTCCGTTTCGTCCTTGAGGTTTTCGAATTCGACGAATTCGTTGATTCTCAGAGGTGCTTCGTCCGGGAAAAGCTCGCGGAACATCTTTTCAGTAAGGAAACCTTGGTGCAACCACTGCTCAAGCGCTTTCGAATTATTCAGCGGAAATTGTAGCTTGCGGCGGCCGGTGTAAACGTCGGGGTTGATGCGCGCTACGTCGATGCCATTCTTCAATGCTTTTGACGCCATATAGTCGTCGCCAGTAAGAATTGCGACATCGGAATTCTGCAGCTGGTTGTAATGATTCGCGACGGCCAGAGCATTTACGGTGGCGCTTTTGTTGTTGGCGCCGTGCGGGATCTGGATGTCGTTCACGAAGCAGATTTTCATGCCGTTTTTGCAGGTATATAATCTGCTTTCGCCAGGAGCGTCGTGTATTTCCTCGAGAATGTTAGAGAAGATGCGGAGGAGATTTTTCGCGGCTTCGCCGCGAGTGGTCAGCTCGTCTCTCCAATCGCAGACGCGATCAATATACTGGTCGGGGATATACATGATTTCCGCTTTGAGCTTAGTATCCTTTTCTGGCATAAGAATTTCGGGGTCGCCGATGAGTGCATCGAGCGCCGGGATGATAATGCTATGCCATTTCGGATCCTGAGCTTTTGCTTCTTTGACCTTCTGCTTTAAGATTTCTTCGCCGATACGCTCTGCCTTAGCCTCCTCTGATTTTGCGTTTTCTGCGGCTGCCTTGGCGGCGCGATTGTCCTGGGCCCTTTTAGATTCTCTGGGCGCCTGGGCTTTCATCTTAGCCGTGGTTTTTGGAATTGTAACGACTTTATTTTTACTCATGCGAAATTCCCCCTTTCGAGTAGACGGTGTTTCTCTGTAAACGTACTGGAACAAAATAGGCATCCGAATGAGGATGCCCACCTGTTATGAATTAATTGTAGCATCTCCAGTCGAGGGGGCATATCTTGCTTTTCGGTGTGAATTATTGTATTATTTGATGCTCCCCATTGCCTCGTTCGGAATAAGCGGGGCTTTTTAATGCTCGCGTTACCCCTGTTAATTCTTGACTTTTCCCTAGAAATATGGTAGTCTTTCGGCAGAAGAGTTATTTGTTCCTTAGGAGGTGATTAAATGCAATTAGTGGATATAATTAGCGCCCATTGGCACTATTTTTGGTTTATAGCAATTCCTACGGCGATATCTACCGCATTTTTCGTCGGTACTCTGCTCTATAAGATGCACCTTGGGTTTAGGCGCAAAAAAGATGAGGAATCTGCGCGAAAAGCAGTTTCTGATTTGGTCGTAGGCCTGTGCGGCGAGGAGGCAAAAGAGATTGTCCTTACGCGCAACCTGTTCGGTGGAGATAGTAAAAACGATGGCGTGCTAGTAGAGTTCGGTAACAAAAAATATAAGTTTTTGGAGCCCGAATCTTCAGCGATGCACGCTGTTCGCCACTATTTCATAAAGCATGAGCGTGCAAATACGGTCGCCATCTTTGCGTTCTATATTTTTGCGACTTGCTTTGTAGCCTACGTCATTTCGTGGGTAGCTTTCTTTATTTTATTTCCAAAACTCTTCTGACCACGCTGTAAAAGCGTGGTTTTTATTGCCGCAAATGCTTATGCTTATCTTGACATTTCCGGCGTTTCGTGGTATAATGGAAGTATAATCACTGCTTTGGATAATAGAGGTGGTTAAGTAGATTATAAGGGTTTGTTCTCTCGCTATTTCGCGACTCGCCTTGGTCATCTAATAGAGGTGACTGGAGCGAGTTGCGGAATGGGCCGCACAAAATGGCGCCCGCTGCCTAAAACGCGGAGAAGGAGAGAACTATGGGAAAGAACAAGAAGAAGAAAGAACAGAGTGACGGGTCGAGATCGCTTTATGACGGTTTCGTAGCAATGTTTGGCTATTCGTGTATGGTGTTCGTTTTTATCGTATTGACGCTTTCGGCATTTCTTTCGCCGGCTATCGACGAAAAGGTGTCGGCGAAAGTCGATTCTGCAAGAGAGAGCATTAAGAGCGAATATGCATCGATGCAGAATGTTGCGCTCGAGTATATTCACTTCCGTCGCGAAAATGACCAGTATTACGTCTGGGCTAGCAACGGCGAAGAAATTCTCGTAACGAGCACGATGCTGAAGGAAGCTCTGGCAAATACGGGTATTGTTAGCGATGCTAAAATCAGTGCTCCTGGCGAAACCGTAGCGTTTGCTTTCGCGTCTGCCGGCGTCTTTATCTACCTCGCCTTCGCTTTAATAAAAAGAAGACGAGAAGAAACGCGCAACGATTTCTTCGTGACGGCTACGAAATTTGCAGTTATGGCTAATTATACCGAAAGCAAGCGACGTCAGTCGTATTAACCCAACCCAAAAAAGGATACTCCCGGTTGACCTGGGAGTATTTTTTAATCTCTGTTTCTAAAGCTAAAGAAGATTGGTGTGCCGCCGAAGTCGAAGGCTTCGCGGAGGCGGCGTTCGAGGTAACGCTTGTAGCTCCAGTGAAGGAGGCTAAGGTTGCTGCCGTAGACGACAAACCACGGTGGGCAAGTGTCGGTCTGAACCATATAGCGGAGTTTCGGATGAGTGTTCTTGAGGCCGGCCGGTGGATGGGCGTTGACGGCGTCGGTGAGAAGTTTGTTGAGGTCGCTAGTTTTTAGCTCGGCATGGCGGGCGGCGTCAATTTGGGTAGCGAGTTCGAAAATCTTGGTAACGTTTTTGCCAGTGACGGAGCTTGTCAAAACAACTGGCGCATATGGGATGAAATTGAAATCATATTCGAGATTGTCGAGGATTTCGTCACTGCTCTTGCCTTCGAGGTCGGTCTTCGTGACGACGAGAATAATGCCCTTCCCGGCGTCGATAACCTGGCCGGCGAGGGTTTGGTCGAGTTTGGAATGTGGTTCAGTGCTATCGATAAGCATGCAGCAAATGTCGGCTTCTTCAATGGCGGCGAGGCTGCGGAGGGCGCTGAATTTTTCAATGCCAACTTCGCGTTTGCCTGGCTTGCGAAGACCGGCAGTATCGAGGAGTTCGATGGTGCGGCCCTTGTAGCGGACCTCGGTGCGGTTGACGTCGCGGGTAGTACCGGCGAGGTTAGCCACCACGGCTTGCTGCTTCTCTGCTAGTGAGTTAAAGAGGCTGGATTTGCCGACATTTGGGCGGCCAATAAGGGCGATCTTGATGCGATCGTCTGGTTTTTCTTCCCTAGCGCGCATATCGAAACCGAGGCCTTTTAGCTCGGAAATAATCGTGGCGCGGAGTTCGTTGAGACCGATGCCGGTCGTTGCAGAAACGCGTATTGGGCTCTTGGCGCCAAGCGTTAAGAATTCTTCATTTGGGAGAGCTTCGCCGAGATCGGCCTTGTTGAGCAGAAATAGGATTGGTTTGCCGGATTTGAAGGCCTTTTTGGCGATCATTTTGTCGTTGTGGTCTGGGTATTTGCTACTATCAAGAGCAAGCAAAATGAGATCGGCGTTTGCGACGGCGTCTTCAATCTGGTCCTGAATATGAGTTTCGAACTCGTCGTCTGGGTCCTTGAGACCGGCAGTATCGACGAGAACGTACTGGTTGTCGACCTTGCTCACGACATTGTCGCGAGTGGTACCAGCTTCGCGTGCAACAATAGCCGTAGACTTGCGAACAAGACGGTTAAAGAGGCTGGATTTGCCAGCATTGGTCTGGCCAATGATTGCGACGACTGGTAATTTCATAGTTTTATTTTAGCAAACTGCTTTTGTTTTTCCAGAGACGGAAGAAACAGAAAATGGCAATGTATAATAGAACGCCGCCGAGTCCTGCGAGGGTGTCGACAAGGACGTCGCCTGCGCTACCGTTGCGGCCAGCGACTGTGAGCTGGTGCACTTCGTCGAGGGCGCCGTAGACGATCGTAAATATGACCGGATAGACGACTTGCGTGTAGCGCGGGAAGCTTACCGGGTGTAGGCCTTTCACGAAGCTAGTTGCGCTATAGCCGAGAGCGCCGAAGAGGAAGAAGTGGGCGAGTTTGCGCGCGACTTCGTTGTCTAGGCCCCAAAAAGCGGCAAAAGCGCTAGATTCTGCATCGGAATTCGTGCCACTATGGGACGAGAAAACCCAGATGAGAATTGCGAAAAAGATTGGAAAGATGATACGCCAGTAGCGTTTGATGTAATACATGCTTGCTAAGCTCCCAAATTATTTGTGCTATTATACTATATTTTCGCCTTGCAGGCAAGCTAAACGGCAGGCGCAGCAGTCGTCCGGCCCGTCGTTACGGGCGGACGCTGCTTTTTCTCGGTCGTGACCTCCGAAAAGCCTGCCGTTTAGTTTGCCTGCAAAGCAAAAGCGTAATAATTAATGCATTTTTTAGAAAATATGTTGTAATTATTTGCATTTGCTCTAATAATTTGCTAAAATATCGCTCAGTGGTCCCGTCGTCTAGTGGTCCAGGACGTCTGGTTCTCATCCAGAAAATCAAGGGTTCGACTCCCTTCGGGATCACCACAAGATAAGCTAAAAATGCCCGTAGGGTATTTTTTGTTTATCTTTGAGTGGTGCCCTGAGGTATAGTATTTTGCGTAGCAAAATACGCTCTCCCTTCGGGATCACCACAGGAATTATTTTATAAAAAACGCCCCTTGGGGGCTGTTTTTTATTGTTTGCAGTCTCTAGCGATGGCGCACATGGCGGCAATGTCGCAGGTGCTAAAATCCGGATCTTTCCAGTCGGTTGGGAATTTCTTGTATCCTTGTTCTGCGAGTGCGCGGCGGCAGCTGCGGCCGGTTTGTTCGCTAGATAGCAAGTCATTTAGTTCCATGTAATCGTAAATGCGTTTGCGGCCGAGCGCTCCCTCGATGCGGCTATTTTTGGTCGGGACGCCATATCGTATAGCTTTTGCTTCCTGCAGAATAAGAGAGAAAATACCAGACTGCGGCCCTTCTTCTCGGTAGCCGTACTTTTTTAGTACGTTCGTAGTATCGCGCGTGTCGCAAAAATCTTGAATCCATCCGCCAACTTTTTCGGCGGCTCCTTCGCGATTTTTCTTGCGTTCGGCGATGTCGTGTAGCTGGCCGAGTGCGGCACTAACGGCGACGACTTCATGCGAGATGGCGAACTCATAGTTGATTGGGTTTATCGAGTCAATGTATTCCTTGGCAGCAGCACGCGCGGGATTGTCGTTTTCTTTGTCTTGTTCTTCGATTAATTCGGCTTGAGTCTCCGTAAGCTCGGCGTAGGCTTCCCCGATTGCGGGGTCGCGCTTTTCGGCGTAGGCGTCTTGGGCGATACGGGCTTCGCTGCTCGTCAAACAGCCTTCGCTGTCTTCGCATAAGCTTACGGCGAGTGTCTGGTAGCTATCTCTCTTCGCGATGACAGCCATCTGCAATTGCTTAATCTCTTCGCTTTCGGGTGTTTCGGCGGCTTTCACAAATTCTTGCGCGGACAAAATGCTCCAGGGGTTATCTGCTGCTTGTTTTTGCTCGCGTGAATTAGGAAAATCAAGAATAATTTCGCTCATGACGGTCTCCTATTTAAAAATCTTCTTGAACCAGCTAATAATTCCGCGACCGGCGGCACCGGCGGCGTTTGTGACGAAGCGTTCGCCTGCTTTTGCGGCGGTGGATTTGCCTTTTTTGGCGGTAGATTTGGCGGCCGAGGCTTTTTTCTGGCTCTTCGCAATCGGGCCGTCGCTCTTCTTGAACGGACCGTTGCCGTATTGCTCCTTGTATTTAGCGAGATTGTCGGCTTGGGTTTGGTTTGGATCGGCGGCTTTTATTTCTTTGCGGTTCTGCGTGTCGGTGGCACTGTTTGGTGCGGCAGAATATTTGCCGTGGAGCGGACTGGCGTTAATGATTGCCTCGCGCTCGGCGTTGTCGATGACGCCCATGCGGCTCTGTGGCGGCAAAATTGTGGCATATTCGACAATTTCTGGGGCGCCCTTGGCGTTCTGGAAGCTAATCAGGGCTTCGCCGGTGCCGAGTTCGCGAATGGCAGTCTCAGTATCGAAGGCTGGGTTGGTGCGGAAAGCGCTAGCGGCGGCTTTCACGGTCTTTTGGTCGGCCGGCGTATAAGCGCGGAGCGTATGTTGGACGCGGTTGCCGAGCTGAGAGAGTATTTCATCCGGAATATCGGTCGGAGCCTGCGAAATAAAGTAAAGACCGATGCCGCGCGAGCGAATAAGCTTTACGATTTGCGTAATGCGCTTTAGACGATATGACGGCATGTTGTCGAAGAGTAGGTGCGCCTCATCGAAGAAGAATACGAGACGAGGTTTATCGAGGTCGCCGACTTCTGGAGACTTACTAAAGAGTTCGTTCAGAATCCAGAGCAAGAATGCGGCGTAGAGGTCTGGGCTTTCGAAGAGTTTGACTGAATCGAGAATATTGATGACGCCGCGGCCGTTTTCGACCTGGAAGAAATCATTTATGTTAAGCATTGGCTGGCCGAAGAATTTGTCAGCGCCTTGGTTCTCGAGGATGAGAAGGCTGCGTTGAATCGCGCCGATACTCTGCGTCGTAGTATTGCCATATTCGGTGCGGTTATTGGCGAGATATTCGAGGATTTTGCGAAGATCGTTGAAGGTATTGAGCGGTTGGCTCTGCTCTTTTGCGACCTTGAAAGCGATTGCGAGGCAGCCTTCCTGGACTTCGCTGAGACCAAGAATAATCGAAAGTACGTCGGAGCCGATTGCCTCGACGGTCGTGCGGAGGTGATGTCCCGCTTCGCCATAGAGGTCCCAGAAACGGACCGGGAAAGCTTTTGGTTCGAAGTTTTCGAGGCCGAGCTTTTCGACGCGTTCTTTGACTTTGTCGCTCATTTCGCCTGGATAGGCGGTGCCGGCGAGGTCGCCCTTAACGTCGGCGAGAAATACTGGCACGCCGGCATCGGAAAAACTTTCGGCCATGACTTTCAGAGTGATAGTTTTGCCGGAGCCGGAAGCGCCGGTAATGAGGCCGTGGCGGTTCGCCATGCTCGGCAGAATGAAGAGTTCTTTTTTATCGCTTGTTTTGCCCACCAGAATATTATTGTTGTAGTACATGGTTACTCCCAGGTTACTCTGCTATTAGACGGATAGAGCGAAATCCAAACTTGGCCGCGGACGAGCGGGATGTCTTCGCCGTTATTATCGGTGAAACGAAGTTCGGAGTCGGCGTTTTCGCGATTCCAGTGGCCTTCAATGACGCCGCCGGCTTGGAAGATATAAGCGTCACCGCTGCCAGTCGTCGTATAGTCGGCGTATGGCGTTCCCGGGCGATTGTATGAATTAACCTTCATAGCAATGACGACGTCTGGCGAGTTTTGCGAGAGTTGGCCGTCGCGGGTGACGCTATAGTGGGCGCCGCCATTGGCGTGTGAGCGAGCATATTTGTGCGTTTCTTCGTTGTAGGCATAGACCGGGCTAAATAGATCGCTGCTCATCGCAATTTTGATGGTTTTTGCGGTTTTTTCTGGCTGTTCTGGGTTGGTGTCTGGTTTGATGCGAGTAAAACCCGTGAACTCGCTCGAAGTATAGCCTTTCTTTTGGTTTAGTTCGTCAAGTTTTTCGAAGCTAGTGTAGACATTGTGTGGCGCATAGCGGGTGCGCTCGCGCCAGTAATAAGGATCGTTAAAGAATTGGTCAATATCGCGGAAGGCATTGTTGTTTCGGATGAGTTGGAGGGCGTTGTCCGAGCCGCCAACGTGAGCAATGGAACAATGATATGGTTTTGCGAGTTCGGCGTAGGCCATGCGGACGCTACGGACCGGGCCGATGAATTGTGGCTGGGCTTCCTGGAAAATCGCCATAAAGCGTGTAATGCCGCCTTCGGCGATGGCTTCATAGATGATGCCCGCTTCGCCGAGGCCGGACTGCGGACGAGCGTCTGGACTGTTTTCGATCATGATGCAGGTCGCTGGGCGGCTGGCCGTTTCTTTGTTGTCGACTTCTTTGCCGGTGAGGCGCGAATAGTATATTTCGTCTGCTTTCGTTTCGGCGCTATCTATGTCGCCTAGTGTCGTGTCTTTATGTCCCATGCCAAAGAGAATGAGTGCGGCTACGCCGGCGACTGCGAGGATGAGCAAAATGATAAGTATAATACGGACGACATGGCGCTCGCGTTTCGGTTTTTTGGGTGCTTTTTCGGCCTTTTTCTTCTCTGGTTTTTGCTTCGATTTTTCGGGTTTTTCGGCTGGTTTTTCTGGTAATTCTTGCGGCGCGGCTAGATCGGTAGGATCTTCGGCGTCATTATAAAGTTCGCTCAGGGTCTTGCGCTGAGCGCGGCTGTCGATTTTTTTGACTTTGCCAAAATAAGTCTGTTTGCCCATATCTATAGTATATCATAAGCGTAAATAAGCCCGACCAATAGCGGCCGGGCTTATTATTTACTAGCACCCAATGACGGAATTGAGTTTGGTGTAGTAGCCTACGGTGTAACCCGCATTCCATTCGGTCTGCAAATTTACTTCTTCATAACGAGCATGAAGTTCCTCTTCCAATTTGGGATCGTAGTCGACTTGCTCGAATTGGATTTCTGCATCGCGGGCAATTCTTACCTCATCGCCTCTTACTGAGAATTGAGCCATCTTCCAGGTTCCAGTCTTAGCTTTGCGGTCGCTAATGCCGTTATTGTTGGTCCCGTTGATCATATACAATATCGGATAGCTTCCTTCGGCATTTGACATCAGTAGTATTGCGTTTCTGAAATCGCCACATAAATACTGATAGCTTTGGCTATTTTTGTCTGCTTTTTCGCAATAGCCCTTGAAGCGGCCGTCTTTTCCGACGGCGATTTTGGCTTTGAATTCCGAATTAGGTTTATCGCTATAAGTGCCAGTAATTATAAAAATCTTGCCCATTTGATCACCTCCCTGGGGCACGGAATAGGGGTATTATATCATATTTGGCATAAATAATAGCCCGGGGGGCGGGCTATTATTGACCGGTAGATGCTGCGTATTCGTAGATGTGGCGGATGATGTCCGTGAGTTGGTAGTTGAGTTCGCTCTTGTCTCTGCTCATGTAGTATTGTGCAGTGAATCGAACGATGCGGTAATCTTGCGAAGTATAGTCGCTTTCGTCGATTAAGAGTTCGGCTTCGTCTTTTTCGATCATATCGTAAGATATGCCAGGATTGTAGTTCTCTATGGCCGCCCATTTTCCGCTGCTATTGTCGCTATCTTTGAGCGTGAACATGATGGAATCTTGGGCGTTTTCGAGTGAAAGCATCAGGAGCATTAGGCCCCTTGATCCGTTTTTCTTTTCGATATATCGCCCATAGAGACATCTCAGCCGCTCTCGTTCTGGCTTGTCGACCTTCGACATTAGAACGCAATAGCCATACAACATATCTCCTTCTACGATAAGAGGCCCTCTGAAATACGGGTCAGGACTTCCCCACTTGCCATCTTTTTTATAGTTACCGGTAATTGTAAGAAGCTTGCCCATAAAACCACCTCCAATCTGGGCATATTTTGGCGAAATTATAACACCTCATTGGCGTGGGCGCAAAAATAGCCCGTCGCCGGGCTATTCGTGTTACTAACAATCAATAATCAATACGCTGCTTAGCAAATTTGTCGAAGAGATGAAGCATTAATTTATTGATGCCGTCTTCGATATAAATTTTGCCGTAGCGTCCCCTGATTGCGGCAGCTTCTTCCTCGCTGTATTCGAGTTCTTCGAGGTCGACTTTTGCTCCGTCCTGAGGGGAAAATGTGCTCGAGAACCAATGCATATTAAGAGCCGACCATTTCCAGCTGGAGGGGTCTTCCTTGTCGATAACTTCATACAGCAGCGGTTTTTGCTCTTCGTAGTTCGAGAGCTTGTAAAATACGAAAGCATCTTTTCCGTTTTTGAGGCTTTTGCCGAACTGCCCGTAAATAAAACGAAGCTTGTTCTCTTCCGGTTGTTCGCTTTCGTAGAGTTCGTCGCAATAGCCGCAGAAGCGGCCAAGGTTATCGACGACGATTTTGCCAACGAAGCTGGGGTCTGGGGTGGCCCATTTCCCGTTTTGCTTATAATTGCCAGTAACTTTAAATATCTTGCCCATTAAATCACCTCCTTGTGAGGGGCATGTAATATAGCAAAATTATAACAGATTTTTTGGCGTTTGTCTAGTCGCGGGAATAGGCAGTAGCGACGGCGTTGAGACGGGCGAGGCTGCGGTCGCAGCCGAGGACACTCAAAGTGTCGTGAAGAGCTGGGCTGAATGGCGCGAAACTGACGGCTAGGCGGATGAGGCCGAAGAGTTCGGCCGGTTTACGGCCGAGTCTTTCGAGGAGTTCATTTAAAGCGTTCTGAAGATTCTCGGTGGACCAATCGTCGATATTCTGAAGCTTGGCGATGGCCTGGCGAAGAATGTCCTGAATTTCGCTTTCAGCGAGCTTCTTTAGGGCTTTATTAGACTCGATCATCGATAGGTCGACGGCTGGGTCGGCGAAGAAATAGCCAGTCATGGTCTTGAGGTCGCCGAGGGTCTTTAAGCGGTCGTAAATGATGCTAAAGATGCGGAACTTGTAATCGTCGTCATAGCTGGCGGCTTCTGCCGGCCAGAATTCTTTGGTGCGATTATAGAGCGCCTTGGCGTCTTCGTTGAAGAGCTGGCGAATCCACTGACCATTGAGCCAGATAAGCTTCTGCTCGTCGTAGCGAGCGCCGGCGTGCTGAATGCGGTCGATGCTGAATTTTTGGATGAGGTCGGCTTTGCTGTAGATTTCGTCTTCGGTGCCATCGTTCCAACCGAGGCAGGCAAGGAAGTTTAGCATGGCTTCTGGCAAGATGCCATCGGCGCGGTAGTCTACGGCGGACTTGGCGCCGTCGCGCTTGCCGAGCTTCTTGTTGCCGCTAGGAGCGAGAATGTGCGGGAGATGGACAAACTTTGGCGTTTCGAGGCCAAGCGCTTCGTAGAGCGCGAGATAGTTGCCCATGCTAGGCAAGTATTCCTGACCGCGGAAAATATGGGTCACGCCCATCGTGGCGTCGTCGACGATGTGGGCAAAGTTGTAGGTTGGAAGGCCGTCGGCCTTGATGAGGATAATATCGTCCTGAGTTTCCGGAAGCATTGTCATGTCGCCGAAAACTTCGTCATGATAAGTGCGCTTTTTTGGATCGGCTTTGAAGCGAAGTGGCATGCCTGGCTCCCATTCCGGCGTGTTTTCTGGGCGGTAGTTACGATAAAGGAAAGCTTGCTTGTTCTTTGCGGCTTCGTCGCGATATTTGGCAATAGTTTCGCTCGGTGTTGGGTCGGCATAGGCGCGACCGGCGGCGATGAGCTTCTTTGCCCATTCGACGTAAATGTCTTGGCGTTGGGTTTGGAAATACGGACCGTTTTCTCCGCCCTTGTCTGGACCTTCGTCCCAATCAAGGCCAATCCAAGTCAGGGTGTCTTTAATAAGATCAGTTGCGCCTTCAACATAGCGAGCACGGTCGGTGTCCTCGATGCGCAAAATAAAAGTTCCCTCATTTTGCTTAGCAACAAGATAAGGATAGATGGCGGAACGGAGATTGCCGATATGAATATAGCCGGTCGGCGACGGCGCAAAACGAGTAACTACTTTCATAAGTGATATTATACCATATTTACCCCCATTGACAAATCGTTCAAAATTTGGTATAATATAAGGTATGGTTCGGGGGTGAAAAAAGACACGGAAAATACTTGGAATTATTTTTTTGTTTATGTTAAAATATAGGAAAATGCACTTTTTAATTAAAGGAGAACAAAATGAAAATTAGTAAAATCTTAAAAGGTGGCGTCGTTGCAGCATTTGCAGTGCTTTTGATCGCTGCGCCTTCGTTCGCCAAGATCACCGATTGTGTCGGTGATGGTACTCAGTATCCAAACCTCAGCACCAACGATGGCGGCGGCGCTTACCCAGTTAAGTGTCCAACCACTATTACTGAAGATGGTCAGACTGTCTCCATCTACGGCAAGAGCTCTGGTGACTGTGCTTCCGCAGGTACGCTTGCAACTAACCCAGACAGCTGTAGCAGCAGCGACCTCAACACCGTGATTAAGACGATTGTTAACACTCTCATCTTCATCATTGGTATCGTCGCAGTTATCATGATTATCCTCGGTGGTATTAGCTACGCTACTTCCCAGGGCGACCCAACCAAGGTCAAGAAAGGCAAGGACACTGTCCTTTACGGTGTGATTGGTCTCGTTATCGCATTGCTTGCTTATGCAATCGTCAACTTTGTTCTCAACGCAATGAACGGATAGAAACAAAAAGCTTATAAAAAGCCCCTCTAATAGAGGGGCTTTTTGATGGTCTTTATTTTTTGTGCTCGAGGGCGAGTTTGATATCGTCGATTTGATCGCGGAGCTCGGCGGCGCGCTCGAATTCAAGGTTGGCGGCGGCCATCTGCATTTGCGAGGTGAGTTCCTTAACGATTTGCGGGAGCTCTTCGCGCGGGATTTTCTTAAGGTCGAGCTTCTTGCTCTTTTCTTTCTCTGGAATGATAGCGCGGAGGCCTTGGCTAATTTCCTTGGCGATGCCCTTTGGCGTAATGCCGTGCTCTTGGTTGTACTTCTGCTGAATCTCGCGGCGGCGGTAGGTCTCTTCGATGGCGGTCTGCATACTGCCGGTCATATTGTCTGCATACATGATGACTTTGCCTTCGACATGGCGTGCGGCGCGGCCGATGGTCTGAATGAGTGCGGAATCGCTGCGAAGGAAGCCTTCTTTGTCGGCATCGAGGATGGCGACGAGCGAGACTTCTGGCAGGTCGAGGCCCTCGCGCAGGAGATTGATGCCGACGAGAACGTCATAGGTTCCGTTGCGCAAATCTCGGAGAATGTCGCTGCGCTCAAGTGTATCGACGTCGCTATGGATATAAGCGGTCTTGATGCCGATTTCCTTGAGATGCTCAGAAAGATCCTCAGCCATACGTTTTGTTAGAGTTGTCACGAGCACGCGCTGTTGTTTGGCGACGCGCTGGTCGATTTCTTCGACGAGGTCGTCAATCTGGTTGTCAGTTGGGCGAACCTCGATTTCTGGGTCAAGCAGGCCGGTTGGACGAATGACCTGTTCGGCCGGTTTTGGGCTATGCGATAATTCGTATTCGCCCGGTGTTGCGGAGACATAAATAATCTTATTAATATGGTCGTCGAATTCCTTGAAAGTGAGCGGGCGGTTATCAAGGGCGCTCGGCAAGCGGAAGCCGTACTCGACGAGGGTCTCCTTGCGGGCGCGGTCACCGTTGAACATGCCGCGAATCTGCGGAATGGTCATATGCGACTCGTCAACAATGCAAAGGTAATCTTCTGGGAAATAATCGAGGAGCGTGGCTGGCGGTTGGCCCTGGGCGCGACCTTCGATGTGGCGGCTGTAGTTCTCGATGCCCTTCACGAAGCCGACGCTTTCGAGCATTTCGAGATCATATTTCACGCGCTGAGATAGGCGCTGGGCTTCGAGGTATTTATGCTCGTTATTGAAAAATTTCAGGCGATCTTCATACTCGGCGCGAATCTTTACGAGTGCGCGGTCGAGATCTTCTTTTGGCGTGGCGTAGTGGCTATTTGGGAAGATACCAATTTCGGTCGGTTCAGCTAGAGTCTCGGCCGTAAGTGGGTCGATAACCTTGATATTTTCGACTTGATCGAAGCCAAATTCAATGCGGAATGCCCTATCGCCGGAAGCTGGGAAAATGTCAACAGTGTCGCCGCGGACGCGGAAATTGCCACGCTCAAATGCGATGTCGTTGCGGTTGTATTGGATGTCGGTGAGGCTGCGGATGAACTGCGACAAGTCGCGCATTTCGCCCTTCGCGACGCGCATCGCCATTGCCTTGTAGTTGGCCGGCGAACCGATACCGTAGATACAAGAAACGGAAGCCACGATGAGAGTGTCTTTGCGCGTTAGGAGCGCTTCGGTGGCGCCATGACGTAAGCGGTCGATTTCTTCGTTGATGGCGCTGTCTTTTTCGATGTAGGTATCGGTCGAAGCAATGTAGGCTTCTGGCTGGTAGTAATCGAAGTAACTGACGAAATAGTGGACTTCGTTCTCTGGGAAGAATTCGCGGAACTCGGAATATAGCTGGGCGGCGAGAGTTTTGTTGTGGGCGAGCACGAGCGTTGGGCGGTTATATTTCTCGATGATATTTGCCATCGTGAAAGTTTTGCCTGAGCCGGTTACGCCGAGCAGGGTTTGCTCACGATTGCCACGGCTAAGCCCATCAAGAAGCTGGCGAATCGCCTGAGGCTGATCGCCGGTTGGTCGATATTTGCTGTGTAGCTTGAAATCCATTCTGTTTTATTATAGCAAATTACTAATAGCTCGCCGGCGAACACCGTCGTCTGGCCGGCCCGTCGTTACGGGCGGCCGCGACTCGTACTCGGCCGTAGCCTCCGTAAGGTTCGCCTACGCGAGTTATTAGCAATTTTGAGATAATAAAAATCTCCCTTTTTAGGGGGAGATTTTTAATTGAAGTAACAGATTAATTCTGGCCGGCAATCCAAGGATCTTTTGGAGCTTCCTTTGGTGCTGCGCCGCCCTGTGCGGAGGCTGCTGGTGCGCCGCCGAGGACGTACTTTGCGCTACCAAAGCCGAGAATTAGATAGAAGATTGGGCCGAGCAAGATGAGGCCGATGGCGAATGCCGTGTCCTTGCCGAAGGCAGGAGCGAGCTTCAATGAAACCAAAATGGTCCAGATGAGCGCGCCTACGCCTGGAATGAGGCAGAGGAGGAATAGCCAGCCGTTTTGACCCGAAATCTCGGTCAAGACGTACATGTTATAGAATGGGATGAGCGATTTCCAGCCTTCGCGACCGGCTTTTTCGAACATCTTCCACATGCCGACAATCATGATAATCATGATAATGAGAGCAAAGACCCATATTACGGCAAAGAAAGCCATGAATCCTGCGAATAAACCTCCAGCTTCGCCTGCGCTAATGTCGAAGGTGTTTCCGTCAACGTTGATATGCATGAGAGTTAATCTCCTTATGTTAATTACTTTTATTGTAGCATATTAACGAGACGACAATAGTCTTTGCCGCGTTCTTCGAAGTTTTTATAGAAGCCGTAGCTGGCGGCAGCCGGTGATAGGAGGCAGCTCTGGCTTGGGTTAGTGACTTCGTATGCCATTTTGACGGCTTCTTCCATATTCTTGACGTGAATGAGGCCCTGGACGTAGCGGTCTTCGGCAAAAATCTGTGCGATTTTCTCGCCGGTGTCTGGTAGGAGCAAGATGTTCCTAACGTTGCTGTGCTTCAGGAAGTCTACGAGCGGGTGGTAATCGAGCCCACGATCCATGCCGCCGAGAATAAGCGTGTCAACATCGCCGACGGCTTTGACGGCGTTAATCGTGGCTTCTTGAGCGGTAGCGATTGAGTCGTTATAAAACTTGATGCCGCGGAAAGTCCCGACATATTGGAGACGGTGTGGCAAGCCCTTGAAGCTTTCGACGGCGGTAAGAAACGCCTCGCCATCGATGCGGAGCGCATAGGCGATTGCCGCGGCGGCTTCGATATTCTTGAGGTTATGTTCGCCAAGAAGCGAAGTCTTGATCTGGCTCTTTGGGACAACCTCGGTCTTTTCTATGTCGATTTTGAAGCTCGGGATGGCGTCGAGCTCGGCCTGGGTTGCGTGCTGGAAAATGTCACCATAGACGAGCAGGTCTCCGGTCCGTTGAAGACGGAAGATATTTTTCTTGGCGTTGTAATAGTCGTCTGGCGTTGCATAGTGATCGAAATGCTCGTCGTAAATATTGAGCAGTACGGCATAATGCGGACTAGCCTTAACATATTCGAGTTGATGCGAGGATAGCTCGTAGACTACGATGGTTTCTGGCGTAATTTCGTCGATAAAATCAAAGCAAGGTTTGCCGATATTGCCGACGAGGACGGATTTCTTCCCTGTTTCCTGGAGAATATGGAAGATCAGCGAGCTTGTAGTGCTCTTGCCCTTTGTGCCGGTGATGCCGATGGTCTGATTACGGTAGGCCTGCAAAAATAAATCTGTCTGACTGGTAATTTTTGCCTTCTCGCTGTCCGGCAAGTCGTTCTTAATCGCAACGCCTGGCGCCTTGATAATAATGTTGTAATCTTTACAACAATTCAAATAATCCGGACCGGTAAATGTTGTGTATTTTACAACACTTTCGTCTTCGATTGGATTGATGTCGGCAATGGCGATTTCGACGTCCGGCAACTCGCGATTCAAAAAGGCGAGTGTGCTTTTGCCCTCACGACCAAAGCCGAGGATGAGAATCTTTTGCCCACGAAGTTTCTCGATTATCTGTTCTTTCATAGTGATTGCACTGCTTTTAGATATTCTTCAGGAATATTATGCTCGGCGTTGTAATATTCCTCGACACCAAACTGTTCGGTCGGATTATAGTCGTAGCTCGTGCGATACCACTCAAGGAGAGCCGGAAGATCCTTGTCTTGCGACTGTTCGATAGCGAGCTTTACGGCGTAGTTGATTTCTTCGCGTGTGCCGACGCATTCGAATGGCTTCGTGGCATCGGGGTTAATTAGGCCATTAAAGAGTTGGCCAAGAGTTTGGTCGTTATACAAATCGTGGCCAAAAATCTCGATGAGCTGGTCGTGATTTACGAATGGATAAAGCATGATATAGACGTAGAGGCATTTTGCGCAGTGGCCGCACCAGCTATTGCTCTTGGTGCCGACGTTACAGCTGCGGAAGACGCTGAGATAGCTTGGGAATTTGATGAATTTCTTGACGATCTGGTATTCGTTCATGCAGCGAAGAAGGCTGAAATACTGGATTTTGTCGCAGAGGTAAGTGGCGGTATAGTTGCGGAAATCGTTTTCGAATTCGATGCTCTTCGAATACTGGTGATTAATATTCGTGCCCTTGATGTTGCCCTCGTTAGCAGAGGCTTCGTTGCTCAGAACGATGTTTGCCTTGTTGTTTAGATAGGCAATAATGAAGCTTGCGAAAGCGAGGCAGGACGAGAATGGAATGTGGCCGTTGTAGAAGCCCTGCTTATTTAGTTCGAGCATGTGCTGATCGAGGGTGAGGTTGAAGTCGCAGGTTTTTTCCGTCGAGTAGCCAGCGAGGCGAATACAGTCGATTGCGGCGCGGTTCTCCGGGTAGAGGTTGCGATTGTACTGAAGGCAGAGGTTATCTTCGCGCCACCCGCGGAGCGCCTCGAGTGTGACGACGGAATCTTTGCCGCCACCGACTGGGATGAGGTTGCCGCTAAAGACGTCATCAAAATAGAATTTCTTCTTTTCGGCTGGAGCCGGAGCATTAATCGTCATGAATGATTCATATGGAATCTGGAAGCCATTGACGAACATGAGTTCGCCGAGCCCATTATAGAAGAGTTTTTTGAAGAATTCTTTTTGCGTATCATCTAGTTCGCCACATTTAATTGTGAAGGTCGGCGCAAGGCTAAGTTTGTAGTAGTTGATTGCATTAATAATGCCAAAGTTGAAGCAGAGCGCGTCGAGAAATTCTTCATTGATAAACTCATTCCTAATGCTTGAGAAAGGAACGTCAAAGAATGGCTCGAAGCGATGTTCGCCAAGCGTGTAAACGTATGAAACGTGTAGGCTAGTGGCGGTGCGGTCGACTTTATACGACTCGAAAATAAACTCTGGATATTTTTCGCGAATTTCCATGCTTATATTATATCATCCCCCGTAGATTATTGACTTTTAAGATAAAAAATGATAGAATGTCCGGGATGGAAAAACAGAATTTCGAAGGTGATAAGATCTGCATTCGCGGTGCGCGTGCCAATAATTTGCAGAATATTGATGTTGATATCCCGCGCGACAAACTCGTCGTGATTACGGGCCTTTCTGGCTCGGGCAAATCTAGCCTCGCTTTTGATACGATTTATGCTGAAGGCCAGCGCCGCTATGTCGAGTCGCTTTCTTCCTACGCGCGTATGTTCCTCGGCGTGATGGATAAGCCGGATGTCGATATGATTACCGGTCTCTCTCCTGCTATTTCGATTGACCAGAAGTCGACTTCGCGCAACCCTCGTTCTACTGTTGCGACTGTGACGGAAATTTATGATTATCTTCGTCTTTTGTTTGCGCGTATCGGTGTGCCGCATTGTCCAATTTGCCACTCTGAGGTCGCCCGTCGTACGACGCAGGATATCGTCGAAGAAGTCATGAAATGGCCGGTCGCCAGCAAGCTCATGGTGCTCGCGCCGATTGTGGTCCAGAAAAAGGGCTCCTTCTCGCATATTGGTGAGCAGTATTCCGCGAAGGGTTTTGCGCGTGCTCGTGTTGATGGCATTATTTACGCACTCGATGAGTGGCCAGAGCTTGATAAAAACCTTCGCCACGATATAGAAATAATTGTCGATCGTTTCGTGATGGCGCCAGATATGGAAAGCCGCGTTGCTGGCTCGGTTGAGCAGGCACTCGATCTCGGCGATGGCGTGATGCAAATTCTTTGCATTAAAGATCAGTCGGTGGCGATTGGTCAGAATAATATCAATACGCAAGACGCGGAAATCGTGACTTATTCGCAGCGCTATGCTTGTCCAAATCATCCAGATGAATTGATTCCGGAGCTCGAGCCTCGCCTCTTCTCGTTCAACGCGCCGCAGGGTGCTTGTCCGACCTGTACTGGCCTCGGCATCCGCATGGAAATTGATCCAGAGCTCGTGCTTAATCCGAATTTGACAATTGCAGAAGGCGGCATCCGCCCATATAACCGCATCAATCAGGAATCGTGGTGGCTAAAGCGCCTCACGGCTGTTGGCGCACGCCACGGCTTCTCGGTGCGCGAACCGATTCGTGAGATTTCCGAGGAAAATATCCAGAAAATTCTCTATGGTACGGGCGAAGAAAAGTATCGCGTGAAGCTCAGCAATGGCTACGAATACGATGCCGTCTATGAGGGTGTAATTCCGAACCTTGAACGTCGCTATAAAGAAACTGAATCCGATTTTATTCGTAAAGACATTGAGCGCTTTATGCGCGAGCGTGTTTGCCAGACTTGTCATGGCGCAAGGCTAAAACCGGTCGTGCTCGCAATCACGATTCATGACCTTAATATTATGGATATGTGTGCGATGGACGTCGATCAGACGCTTGAGGTTTTGAATTCTGATCTGAAACTCACCGAGAATGAGCGCATTATTGCAGAACCGATTCTCAAAGAAATCAAGGCGCGCGTCGGTTTCATGAAGGATGTTGGTCTTAACTATCTCGAACTCGGCCGCTCGGCCGCTACGCTCTCTGGTGGTGAGGCGCAACGTATTCGCTTGGCGACCCAGATTGGCTCTGGCCTTCAGGGCGTGCTCTATGTACTCGATGAGCCTTCGATTGGTCTTCATCAGCGCGATAATGATCGCTTGATTGCTACCCTCAAACATCTTCGTGACCTCAAAAATACCGTCATCGTCGTCGAGCATGACCATGATACGATTATGCAGGCGGATTATCTGCTCGACATTGGCCCAGGTGCTGGCGTGAAGGGCGGTAAAGTGATGGCAGCTGGCACGCCAGCAGAAGTTGCAAAGAACCCGAATTCGATTACTGGTCAGTATATTTCTGGCAAGAAAAAGATTGAAACGCCAAAGAAGCGCCGCAAAATTTCGAACCGTTGGCTCGAGGTGATTGGCGCGCGCGAGAACAATCTTAAGAACATCGACGTTCGCTTCCCGCTTGGCGTATTTACGGTGGTTTCTGGTGTGTCCGGTTCTGGTAAATCTACGCTTGTGAACGATATCGTTGCGAACGAATTATCTGCTCGCCTTAATCACGCACAGACCGTTTCTGGCGCGCATGAGCGTATCGATGGCATCGAGCAGCTCAATAAGGTCATCGTGATTGATCAGTCGCCGATTGGCCGTACGCCACGCTCGAATGTCGCGACTTACACCGGTATTTTCAATAATATTCGCGAATTATTTGCTGAACAGCCAGAAGCGCAGGTGCGCGGCTATAAAGCTGGTCGTTTCTCCTTCAATGTGAAGGGCGGTCGCTGCGAAAAGTGTCAGGGTGATGGCGTTTTGAAGATCGAAATGCACTTCTTGCCGGATGTCTTCGTGACTTGCGACGAGTGTCACGGCAAACGCTATAATCGCGAGGCGCTCGAAGTCAAGTTTAAAGGCAAGACGATTTCTGATGTGCTCAACATGACGGTCGACGAAGCAGTTGAATTCTTCGAAGCAATTCCGCTCATTGCCGGCAAACTCCAGACCTTGCAGGAAGTTGGCCTTGGCTATATTCGCCTCGGCCAGTCCGCTACGACCTTCTCCGGTGGCGAAGCGCAGCGCGTGAAGCTCGCGACCGAGCTCAGTCGCCGTTCGACTGGCAAGACGCTCTATATTCTCGACGAGCCTACGACTGGTCTCCATACCGACGACGTGAAGAGATTGTTGTCGATTTTACAACGTCTTGTTGATGGTGGTAACTCAATGATTGTAATCGAGCATAACCTCGACGTGATTAAGTCTGCCGACTGGATTATCGATATGGGTCCAGAGGGTGGCCAAGGTGGCGGTAAAGTCATCGCGACTGGTACGCCAGAGGACGTGGCAAAAAACGAAAATAGCGCGACCGGTAAGTATCTGAAGACGGTATTATAAAGCTCATGCTTGATTTTATCTGTCGCTTATCTTAAAATATATTCTAGATTTTAAAAATAGGAAAAATTTCAATGAGTGAAGACAAATTAGCACTCGCAAAGCGCGAAGTGTCAGGTAAAAAAGTCAAAACCTTGCGTGAGCAGGGTCTAATCCCATCCGTGGTTTTTGGTGGTAAGGAACCAATTCTTACTCAGTCTAGCTATAACGAGACCGAGAAGGCTGTTCGCATCGCCGGCTACCACTCCCCTATCGATTTGACGATTGATGGTAAGAAGCAGCTCGCCCTTGTTAAGGACGTTGCTTTTGATCCAGTTAAGCGCAAGATTCTCAATATTGAGTTCCAGGCAATTTCTGCTAACGAGGTTGTTGAGGCTACTACCCCAATCAAGCTCGTCGGCTTCGAAACTTCCGATGCGAACAAGGCTCACCTTGTTCTTAGCCAGGTCCTTGAGGAAATTGACGTCAAGGCTAAGCCAGCCGACCTTCCAGAGGCTATCGAGGTCGATGCTTCGAAGCTTGCTGGTATCGAAGATGGTTTGACTGTCGCTGATATCGTTCTCCCAGCTGGTGTCGAATTCGCTGATAAGGAGCTCGACAAAGAGCTTCCAATTGCTAACGTCTATGACCCAGCTGCTGAAGCTGCTGAGCGTGAGGCTCAGGCTGAAGCCGACAAGGCTGCTGAAGAAGCTAAGGCTGCCGAAGAAGCTGCTGCCGCTGCTGCTCCAGCTGCTGAAGGCGAAGAAAAAGCCGAATAATACTGCTACTTCAAAAAACCGCTCCCGTAAAAGGGGCGGTTTTTTAATTCTTGAAACGATTACGGTTCAGTAAGATAATGACACCCTCGGCGGTGCCCCATAATAAAGCCAACCCTGACAGAATCATACCGATAATCATGATGACGTTTAAGGTGTCGTCGTAGCCGCTGATATCTGGGCATTCGAATTTCTCCGGATGTTGGCATTTTACGACAACGACTAGCACGTAGATAAGCGGCGCAAGGAACATTGCAAATGCGGCAGCAGAACTTAGCGCATGTATGAGCGCGCGTTTTTTCTGACGCATAATCAGATTATGGACGCCAGTAAAGCCGAGTAGAACGCCGAAATAGCCGGCGATAGTGGCGCGACGGCGCGTGATTGGCTTGTCCTGCCAAGTTGAGCGCGCAACGGCTTCGTCGAGCGTCATTTTGTGTGGTTTAGTCGGCATTTTCCCCCTTTAAAGCGTCGCAGTTGGCAATGAGGCGTTCTTTGAAGGCTTGGCGAGCGCGGTCGGCGTTTGCATTATCGCCTTTCCAGGCGTTAAGGGCTGGATCCTGAAGAGCACGAGCATAAGAGAATGTAACAGTCCATGGGAATGGCGCATTACTCATAATGGCGCGAAGATTATCTGTAGCCTGTTCGACAGTTTGTCCTCCAGAGAGGAAAACGATACCTGCAAGCTCGTCTGGCACGTGCTGTCGTAAGACTTGAGCAGTGTAGCGGCCTACGTCGGCAGGGCTAGTTTGTTCCTTATATTTCTTTCCGGCGAGCACCATGTTGGTTTTTAGTATGCAGGCTTTGAGATTAATTTGTTTCTGGGCTAGTTCGGCGAAGAGGCGGTCGAGAATCTTCCCCGTGTATTCGACGCTAAGTTCTATCGGATAATCTCCATCGTAGACGAGCTCTGGCTCGACGATCGGCACAATGTTGGCGGTTTGGCAGTCATGGGCATATTGAGCGAGAATTTCGCAGTTAGTCTGAATGGCGTTTTCGCTCGGGGAATGGTCGGTCACTTCAAAGGCGGCGCGCCACTTAGCAAAGCGAGCGCCCATATTGTAGTATTCGGTAAGGCGTTCTGGAAGACCGGCGAGACCTTTAGTGAATTTTTCATCGGAATCTTTAAAGGATTCGAGGCCTTGATCGACTTTGATGCCAGGGATAATGCCTTGGTCTTTGATAAATTCGACGAAGGTCTTGCCGTCGTCGGCGGTTTGGCGTGCGGTTTCGTCGAAGAGGATAATACCGTTGACGTATTTAGAAAGATCCGGAGTTGTAAAGAAGATGTTCCGGTAATCGCGACGATGCTGCTCGTCGTCTGGAATATTCATTGTTTCAAATTTTTTATGGATGCTGCCGCCAGATTCGTCTGCCGCTAGGATTCCTTTTCCTTCGGCGAGGAGCTTTTTCGTGTTTTGCTCGATCTCGCTTGCTGCCTCTTCGGCTTTGTCGAAACGTTCGACGCGGTAGTAATCGTCGGCGATTTCGCGTTCGAGGTTGGCAAGGTTTGTAGTGTTATTTAGGCTAGATTTCTCGACGTTTGCACGAGCTAGAAGTAGGGCCTCCCCGGAGTCTTTGCCGAGTGCTAGCGCACCGAAAACGGATGCCGCAATCGTGAGTAGCGAAGATAGCTTCGTGAAGAGATCTTTCTTGTCGTTGAGACTCCAGAATACGCGTTGGCCATCGTACTCGATATAATTATCGCGGACGAGGATAAAGTTGTCTGGAGTATTCTTGAGCTCGCGATCGGAGATGACGAGATTCGCGCGCTTTAACAGCGGGATGATTTTTGCGATGTCCTGTTCCCCGTCTTTGCTAATGACGAGGCAGAGGCGAGTCTCATTATTTAAGTCGAGATAGGCGCCGATTTCGCCGGCAAGGCGTTGGTTGATTACAGCAGAAGCGTCGATGTAAATCCAATCAGGGCGTTTTGTCGGTGCGGACCATGTTGATTCGGTTGCTTCGCTTGGATTGAGATATACTGCGTTATCATCTTGGCAAAGGATGTAGCGATAGGTTGTCTTCACGTCCTTTGCGATGAATTGGCCATCGAGGAATGTGGCTGGCGTGCCGGAAATGCTGGCATTGAGACCGAAGCGCGTAAGGACTTCGAGGCTGATACTGGCGCCGCCATAAACACTGACGCGGCGGAAGTATTCGTGTGTACTGCCATTAAAAGCTAAGTCTAGCCATTTGACGTGGTGGCTGTCCTCTTCGAAATTATTGCTGCGGTTGTCGAGGCGAAGATAAACATCCTTCGTGACATTACCAATAATCAAGACATTGGGTTGCATGCCCTAATTATAGCATAAGCACTTATAAATCGCCCCAGTCCTCGCCGATTTTTACATCGACGGCGAGCTTGACTGGTAGTTCTGGTGCAACTTGCTCCATTTTTTCTTGGAGGAGTTTGGCGACATTTTCGGCCTGGCCCTTGTCGCATTCAATAATTAGCGAATCGTGAACCTGGAGAATAAGTTTAGCGCCTTCTGGTAATGACTTATCGACGGCGAGCATTGCGCGCTTCATGAGATCGGCTTCGGTGCCCTGGATTGGCATATTGGCGGCAGCGCGTTCGGCGGCGGCGCGGACGAGGAAGTTTGGTGCGTGAAGATCCGGCGTTGGGCGACGGCGGCCATAGAGCGTTTCGACGAAGCCCTCGGTGCGGCCCTTTTCGAGTTGTGCGTCGAGGAATTTGCGCATTGGCGCGCGGAGTTCAAAATAGCGCTCGATGAATTGCTTGGCTTCGTAGAAGCTCATGCCGGCGGCGTCAGAGAGGCCTTTCGGGCTCATGCCGTAAAGCACGCCGAAGTTGATAACCTTGGCGGCGCGGCGCTGTTGTTTCGTGACCTGGTCCATCGGGACATGGAAGGCGTCGCTCGCGGTCTTGGTGTGAATATCGAGGCCGGCGTTGAAGTCGTTAATTAATGCTTCGTCATGGCTGAGTGCGGCGGCGAGACGGAGCTCGAACTGCGCATAGTCTGCCGAAACGAAAACTTTACCTTCGTCAGCGACGAAACAGTTGCGGATGCGCTTTCCATCTTCGCTACGAACTGGGATATTCTGGAGATTTGGGTTAATGCTACTGAGGCGGCCGGTGGCGGTGACGTCCTGCGTATAAGTGGTGTGGATGCGATTATTCTCGTCAGCGAGAGCCGGGAGTGGCGTGACGTAGGTACTGAGTAACTTGCCGACTTCGCGATATCGTTCGAGCTTCGGAATGATTGGGTGGAGGTCGCGAAGTTTGTCGAGTTCTTTTGCGCCAGTTGAGTAGCCACGGGTAGTTTTCTTAATGCCCTGCGTTGGAAGACCGAGCTTATCGAAAAGGATTTCGGAGAGCTGGATTGGTGAGTTGATATTAAAATTCGTGCCGGCGAGTTGATGGATTTCGGTTTCGAGTTTTGCTAGTTCGTCTGAAAATTCTTTGTTTAGTGCGTCAAAGCGGCTATTGTCGATTTTGACGCCGGTTTCTTCCATTCTATAGAGGACTGGAATGAGTGGAAGATCGAAATCTTCGGCGATTTTCGTGAGTTCTGGCATGGCGGCAAGTTGGCGCTTCTGACGGACATAGTCGTCTTTGAGGTCCGTGGTCGGAACGAGCTCGAGTTGCTCTGCTTTGCGCGCGAGTGGGTCAAGAAGGAAGTCGATTTGGCCGAGGTCCCAATAAGGGCGACCGTTTTCGATTTCTTTTGCGAGCTCTGGGTTGTCGTGCATGTCGGATTTGACGTTTTGGCTCAAATAAAGGTTTTCCGGGATTTCGACTTCAATGTCGAGTGGCTCTGGGAGTGCGTATTTGCTAATTGTTGTATTTTTGACAACAGGCTTAGTGGAGACTTCTGGTGTTGTTGTTTTTGCAACATTCTGTTTGCTCGTCGGAAATAGCTTCTCGAACTTGCTAACGAGGGTGCGGAACTGGTATTTCTTAAGTACCGCAAGGACATCGGCAGGATCGAAATCGTTGAGTTTTGCTTTTGCTGGGTCGAATTTGACTGGTGCATCGAATTTGATTTCGGCGAGCTGCTTGGAGATATATGCGAGCTCTTTGCCATCCTTGAGCTTCTGGCCGGTTGCGCCAGGGATCTCGTCGACGTGAGCGTAGAGGTTATCAAGGTCGCCATAAGCCTGGAGAAGGCTAACTGCGCCCTTCTCACCAATTCCTGGTACGCCCGGGATATTATCAGACGAGTCACCTTTTAGTGATTTGAGGTCGAGGAATTGATTCTTCTTCAAGCCGTATTTTGCTTCGACGGCTTCGACGTCAAACTTCTGGACGTCACTAAAGCCGCGCTTCAATTGATACATATGAATGTCGTTATCGACGATTTGGAGCATATCGAGGTCGCCGGAAATAATCTCGACGCGGACGCCTTGAGCGTCGGCGCTATGAGCAAGCGTGCCGATTATATCATCAGCCTCATAATCGTCGAATTCATAGAGCGGGATATGGAAAGCTTCGAGGAGCTCCATGAGGAACGGAATCTGAGCATAGAAATCGTCTGGGGCTGGTTTGCGGTTGGCCTTGTAGTCGGCGTAAATGGCACGGCGGCTGCGAATATTGGTTTTTGGCTTGTCCCAGGCCACAGCGATATATTCTGGTTGGAGCTTTTCGATAATCTCGATAAGCATTGTGGCGAAGCCAAATACGCCACCTGTTGGCGTACCATCCGGAAGCGAGAGATGCCCCATCGCGTAGTAGCCGCGATAAAATACGCTTTTGCCGTCAATGATGGTGAGATTATCTTTCATATCTCTATTATATCACTTGACTTTTTAGGCGTTTGATATATAATTAGCATTGCCCTCTTCAAGGGGCAGCATTCATTTCAATTTTCGGAGCGCACGGCAACGCAACAATCTATTTTCAGTCGTGTAATCAGTCAATAATCGTTGCCGTGCGCTTCTAATAAAAAATAGTATGCTTAGTGGTCGGGGCTTATGCCTCGAAGTTCTTTGGATTATATAAGTGCCGCCATGCGGCACTTCTCTTTTTCCTAAAAACCGTGATCGAAATAACGCGTAGAGCCAAATGGGATTTTGCATTTTACCTGTTCGGTGCCGAGTGTATCGGCGCAGTGAATTTTGCGGGCGCCAAAACGGTGATTAATAGCGTCGGTGGCGGCACAGACGGCGGCTTCGTCGTCTTTTTTGTTTTGGTCGAAAGATAGTTGAGGGGTTGGGCTGGTTTGGAGCTTATAAAGCGTGATGCCGGCGATGCGAACGGGGTTTGGTAGCTCGCGGAAAAGCCGGCGTGCGACCGTGGCGATAGCGTGGTCGGTATTGATTGCTTCTTTTAGGATGATTTGGCGATGATAATGGATATCGTCGAGGCCAAAAACCCAGAGATAGACGCCGCGCGCGTAGAGCTCTTTGCTGCGCAGGCGGTAGCCGGCATCTTCGGCGAGGTGCACGATGCGCGCCTCGGTTTCTTTGCGGGTTAGAGTTTTGCTATCCATGACGTATTGGCGACCGACGGTTTTGATATCGCTAGCGTAGTCGTCGACTTCGATGCCGCGGAGGCGTAGATACCATTTGTGCCCGTCGATGCTCTTGCAGACGAGTTTTACGAGCGTCATTTCGTCGGCGTCAAGGAATTGGAGTGGCGTAAAAATTCCAACCGCGTTGAGACGAGCCTCCATGCGGACGTTAATGCCTGGTAAGTCGGTGAGTTTTAGCCCGGCAAAAATTTTGCGTTGGTTGTCTGATGTAATCTCGTCGAGACCGTCGGGTTTGTGAAGCTCGCCGGCGAGTTTGGCAAGGAAACGATTGCTCGCGATGCCGACATTGCAACGCATATGGCAGCCAATTTCGGATTTTAGGCGCTGTTTAATTTCGAGTCCGAGCTCGCGGCGGTCGCGGGCGTAAATATGAGCGGGCGCTTGCGTTAAATCAATGACACCTTCGTCGATTGACTTCATTGTGACGGCGGGCGAATAATCTGACATAATGCGGCGAAGCTTTTGGTGCACGAAAATGTATTTGTCGGGTTCAGTTTCGGCATAAATGAGTTCTGGGCAGAGCGCGGAGGCTTCTCGCGTACGCATGCCGACCTTTACGCCGCGCGCTTTTGCCTCGTAGCTTGCGGCGATGATGCAAGAATTTGGCACAAGGCGATTTGTAATGGCGACGGGTCGACCGCGTAACATTGGCCGGCTTTGTTGCTCGATGGTGGCGAAGCAGGAATTGAGATCAATGTAGAGCGTGTCGTTCTTTAACTCAGACATATTGGTCTCCTTCAAATTCGAGATACCAGCAGAGCGATTCGCTGTCGAGTGCGATGCGGTAGTCGGTGGAGCCGTCCGTGACATCGAAGGCGAAGATGGTTTTTAGTCCGTCGTAGCGTGGGTGGACGAGGCCGATTTCGCTAATCTGAACTTCTCTGCCGGTGCCGAGGCGGAACGCGATTGGTCGGCAGTGACCGAGGATGCCGCGCGAAAAAGTCGCGTCGACGTCGATTGGTTCGTGAAGTGGGTTTTGATAAGAGTTAGATTGATCCATAAAAATCCTTTTGACGGTTAATAATAGGGGTGGTGACGCAATATTGGCGTCGGAAATTTATGAATCAAAGCCAGTGACCGAAGTGTAGCTTGATAGTATTATTTTAGCATAAAAAACACGGTTGTCGTAATGAAACGGCAACCGCGCGCTAAAGGCTAGAAGATTACTGCATACCGAGTCTGCTGCGAACGTCGTCGGGGAGACGGCCCGAAGTTGATTCGATTTTGGACAACGTAGAGTAGTCGAGCCTTACGTCCTGGTTGTTTCTAGCAGCCATAATGATGTCTCTTCTGCATTCATCATAGCCGGACTGAGTCGCAATATAGCCTTTGCTACCAGTAGAAGTACTGAGGGTGAAATCTGACACACATACCACCTCCTTTCATGATAGGATGTGTCAAAATGTATCACCTGGAAGGTGCATTAAACAAGTAACACTCGAATTATACAATTTTTGATAAAAAATGTCAATAGTTTTAGGCGAGCAAAGTATCGATGAAGGCTTTGGTGGTCGTGCCCTCTTCGAGCTCTGGGAAGTCGAGGTCCTTGATGCGTTGATAGACGACCGCGATGAGCTTCTTAACCTGCTCTGCTTCGTTGTCGTCAAACTCGAGTTCGAGCGAATGATAGAAGCCGGAATTATCTGGCGAAATGAAGTCGATGCGGCCTTTTGTGACTCGGAAACCGGCATAATCGCGACTGTTTTCAATGAGGAACTTGTAGAAATAGAGCTGAATCTTATAGTTGAGCGTGCCGTCACTATCGCTCCACTTGAATTTCGGCTTGCTTGTCTTGAAATCGGAAACGGTAATCGTTTTCGATTTGTCGTCGATTTCGATACGATCGATTTTGCCGCCGATGAGCGTGTTGCCGAGAAGGATGTTCTCGGTAAAGAAGCTGCGCTCAGAATCGGTGCGGATGTCGCGAAGCTTGGCGCCAAAGGCTTTGAGGAAGCCTGGAAGCTCGGCGTCGCCGCGGTCGCGGAGATCGCGTTTGGCGTCGTCGGTAGTATCGGCTTTGTCAACGAGCTCATTGAAGAGCTTGATGGCGTCTTCGTCGGAGAGCTGCTCTTTGTTGAGCTGGTCCATAACTTCGTGAATGCAGTTACCGTAGTCGATATTGAAGTTGCTCTCGCCGCGGATGCCGATGATGTAGCTAATAAAGAAGCTGAGCGGTCCGGCGTATTTGGCATCAATATAAGTGTTGAGCTGGGTTGGGAAGAGGCGGAAATGCTCGACTTTTGGCTGGTAGAGATTTTTGCGAACCTCGTCGCTCGGGACGTATTTATCGAACCAATAGTCTGGCGTGAGATACTTTGGCTCAAGCTCGTCGGAACTGCTTGGAATGATATCGCTGAATGGTGCTGGAATGGCTCGGCTAGTAATCTTATTGTCGGCTTCGACGGCGTCGAGGAAGCGGAGGCGATCATGCTCTTTGTCGTTGAAGTCGGAAAGGCTATAAGTCATATATAGCTCGGCGCGGGCGCGGGTGATGGCGACGAAGAAGACGCGAAGTTTTTCGTCAATAGAATCGCCGGTGTGGCGGACATATTCGAGGTTGCGTGGGAGAGCGAGGCGGTCATTGTTACCCTTCGAGGTGCCCCAGTTATCGTTGTCGACGGCGATCATGAAGACGTAATCATACTCGAGGCCCTTGGCGGAGTGGACGGTCTGGACGACGACGGCATCTTCGGCCTCGTGATATGGCGAACGGTCGAGGATTTGAATATCGGCGGCGCGGTAAGCATCGAGGCGAGCGATGAATTCAGCAAGTTTTTCTTTGTGGTTTTCGCTTTTTGAAACGGCGGTGCGGAGCGTATTGAGGTTACTATAAAAATCGTAGTCCATATAGTCCGGATAGAACTTGGTTGCAAGCGTGTCGATGAAATAATCGGCTGGGTGCGTGGTGGTTTTTGCGGCAAGTTCGACGCAGAAATTTGCTGCGGCCTTGATATGCTCTGGACGCTCTTCTTTTAGCATCTCTTCGATGATGGCGCGGTGATTGTGGTGCGCGTCGCCGATGAGGCCGAGCATCTCTGCCGGGCTAATGCCGAAGCAATCGAGTGAGAAAATATGGAAGGCGAATTCGTCGGTATATTGCGGGTTGGCGGCGAGTTTCAGTAGGAACTTGCTAGCCTCAATAATCGTGTCGATTTTTGGGCTATCTAGGATGTTTTCGCGCTTTTCGTAGGACACGAGAATATCTAGGCTATGAAGATACGGCAGGATGGATGCGAGCTGTTTGTGCTTCGGCGCGATGATGGCGATTTTGTTGCCTTTCACGCCGCTATCGAGGAGTGCCTTGATGCGCTTGGCGACAGACGAATATTCGGCTTGGTAGCTCTTGAATTCTTCGTAAGAAATATGAGTTCTTGCTGGCGGGTTTTCGGCAGTAATGCGCTTGTCGATGTTGACGTTTGGCGCTTTGCAGAAGCGATCTTCGCCCTGCTCGATGACGTTATGCGCGAGTTCGAGAATAGCGGCGCTGCTGCGGTAGTTTTTGCTCAGCAAAATATGCTTTGGATGATATTTTTCGTTGAATTCGAAGAAGTTCGAAGTGTTGGCGCCCTGGAAGCCATATATTGCCTGGTCATCGTCGCCGACCGCCATGATATTTGGATTACCTTCGTTGGCCGGATTATCGGTCAGAAGTGCGACGAGCTGGGCTTGCGCGTCATTCGTGTCCTGGTACTCGTCGAGGAGGATGTATTGGAAACGTTCTTGGGCGTTATAGCGTTTTTCGTCATCTTCTTTTAGGAGCTTAATCGCCATAAGGATCATGTCGTCATAGTCGTAGAGGCCTTTTTCTTCGAGGGCTTTGCTGTAATGGCGAAGAATGAATGCGAGGTCGGCGAGCTTCAAGGTTGCGGCGATGTCTTTGAAAATATAGTTGTTGTCGCCGTCTTTTTCGAAGTATTTTTTGCGCCATTCGCGAAGCGGCGTAGCAATACTCGCATCTTCGTCGCGCTCGAGCAGGATTTGCGCGAGCGAGCGATAATAAATATTTGCGATTGGTTCGACGCGGTCGGTAATATAATTGCCGCTTTCGTCGACGAAATCTTTGATTTTTTCGAGAATGCTTTCATAGGCCGGGAGATTTTTCGGATATTTTTCGCTAGTGGCGACGAGGTCATCCTTGATAGCTTCGAGAATTGCTTCGTTGTCGGCTTCGTTTCGTGCGATGATTTTTGCAATATCGTCTGCGTCGAGCGCGGCGGCCTTGAGGCTGCTAATTGCGCTAATAATATCTTTGGTTGCCCAGTCGCCGCGAAGTGGCGATGTGATTTTGAGCTGGGATTGGATTTCGCGAATCATAGCGAAGCGGTCGAGTTCGTCGATGCTGTTCTGAAGGTCTGGACGATGTTCCTGGAGCAAATATGAGCCGAATGAATGGTAAGTATGAATCTGTACTTTGTAAGCCTCGGGGCCAATGAAGTTTGCGAGGCGGTGGCGCATGTTGCTCGCGGCGGCTTCGGTGAAAGTTAGACACAAAATATTATCCGGCAAAACGTCAGTCTGTTTCAGAATATTTGCGACGCGGACGGAGAGGAGCTGAGTCTTACCAGTACCTGGGCCAGCGATGACTAATAGTGGGCCATCAATATGGTCGACGGCAGCGCGCTGCTCGTCGTTCAAGGAATTGTATGCTTGTTCGAAATCCATACTCTTATTATATAGACTATTTGCGGACGAGTATAGCGAGAGATTCGATGTGCGGTGTGCGCGGGAAGAAGTTGTATGGTGTAACTTTTTGGATTTCGTAATCGTCGGTAAGCATCGCAATGTCGCGGGCTTGGGTGATTGGATTACAGGAAAGATAAACAATTGTCTTCGGTTTGACTTCGTTAAGCTTTTCGATGAGTTTTTTATCGCAGCCGGCGCGTGGCGGATCTAGAATGACGGTCTGGTCTGGTGTAATATATTCTGTGACATCTTCGGATTTGGCGAGGACGCATTTCGCGTTTGTGCCTTCGGCGTTCTTTTGCATTTCTTCATAGGCGGCGCCGTTTACTTCAACAAGCATTAGATCTTTGTCGCGTGCGACGGAAAGACCGATGCTGCCGACGCCAGCGTAGAGGTCGAGGACGTTATTGGTCGTAATGTATTGCTGGATTTCTTTTAGAACCATTTCATAGACCGGCAAATTGATTTGGAAAAAGCCGTTCGGTGAGTAGCTATATTTGTAGCCGCAGAGCGTGTCTTCGAGATTCTTCATAATTGGATGTGGCTGGCCATTGACGAATAAATCGCCGCTGACATTGCCCTGCTGGTCGCAGCGCAAAAGTAGCGATTGATAAGTGCGCGCTTCGGCATGTTCGGCGTTGAGTTTCGTGATGATCTCTTGGGCTTTGGCCCAGATTTCTGGGCGCTCGATACTGGACTGCGTGATTGGAACTTTGCGGTGTGTGCCACGTTCGTGGAAAGCTGGATAAATCTTGCCATCATTATTGTCCCAATAGAGCGAATACTCCATTTTGTTGCGATAGAAAAAATCTTTGCCGTCGGTAACGGTCGGCTCTGGATTAATGGCGAGATGGTTTTGCATGAAGCATTCTTGGACGAGCAGACGTTTCTGCTCGAGCTCATAATCGTAATCCATGATTTGCCATGGGCTGGTTGCGAGGAAGCATTTGTCTTTTGGCATAATGCGATGCTCGCTGGCATTAAAAATATGGCGCCCAACGCCTTCGCAGTAGCTGCGCTTGTCTTTTGTGACGTCGAATTCTACGGGCTCATTTGGCAAGGCATTCCAAATAAAGGCTTTCTTGCCGTCTTCGGTTTCGCCGATGCCCTGTCCGCCTGGGACGAGCTTGAGAATTGTGGTTAACATATCTGTTATTATAGCATATTTTCCCCTGTTATTGGTGGTATAATAGTGCTAATGAAAAACGTTATAGAAGTCAAGCATTTAACGAAAAGTTATAAACAAAATAAGGCCGTTGACGATCTGAGTTTGACGGTAAAAGAGGGTGAGATTTTGGGCCTTCTCGGCCCGAATGGTTCGGGCAAAACGACCACAATGAACTGTATTCTCGCTTTGCTAAAATTCGATGACGGAAAGATTTCGATTTTTGGTAAAGAAATGGCGCCGGATTCATATGACATTAAAGCGAAAATTGGCGTCGTGTTTCAGGAAGTTGCAGTCTTTGACGAATTGACGGTCTATGGAAATATCGATTATTTCTGTGGCCTATATATCGAAGACAAAGCGACGCGCGCGCAGTATGTTGAAGATGCGTTAAAGCTTGTTGGCCTCGAAGAAAACAAAAACCAATATCCGAAGCAATTGTCCGGTGGTTTGCTCCGTCGTTTGAATATCGCGTGTGGTATCGCGCATAAACCAAAGCTCATCTTCCTTGATGAGCCGACGGTCGCTGTTGATCCGCAGAGTCGTAATAATATCCTTGAAGGCATTAAAAAGCTCCGTGATGACGGCGCGACGATTGTTTACACGACGCACTACATGGAAGAAGTCGAGATTCTTTGCGACCGCGTGATTATTCTTGACCATGGCAAGATTATTGCTGAAGGCACGAATGACGAGCTTAAGGCGCTCGCGAAGATTGAAGAAAAAGTTACGATTGAGGTGGCTGAGCTTTCACCGAAGCAACTTTCTGGTTTTGAAAATATCAAGAATGTTGATACTGTTAGCTATGAAGATGGAATTTTAAAAGTTGTGTTTGGCAAAGGCAAAAATAATCTTGCCGAGATGATTGATTATTTGAAGGCAAATCGCATTCAATATAGCCGCATTTTTGCTGAACGCCCAACGCTTAATGATGTATTTCTCGAGCTTACCGGCAAGGAGCTTCGCGACTAATGTTTTGGCATAACTATAAGTATGCGCTAAAGACGCTCGTGAAGAACAAGTCATTGGTTTTTTGGACGCTTGCCTTTCCGTTTATTCTTGCGATTTTCTTTAATCTCGCGTTTTCTAGACTTCATGATTATGACGTGTTCGAACCTTTCGACATCGCCGTCGTGCGCGATGACGCATATAGAAAAGAAACGGTATTTGCAGAAGCATTTGGCTCGCTAACGCGTGGCGATGAGCGTCTATTTAAAGCAAAATTTTCGACCCGCGATGAAGCAGAAAAATTGCTTAGTGAAGAAAAAGTTGAAGGCATCGTATATGTTGAAGATGGCCAGGCACATGTGAAGATTAAAAAGAACGGCACAAATCAGACTGTGCTAAAAATGGCGACTGAACAAGTTGCGCAGAGTGCCGGTATGATCAATGATATTGCGGCTGCCGAGGCTGAACGCTCTGGCGGAGCGATGAACCAGTTTGAGATCTACGCAAAGGCAGTTGAGATTGTCCAGAATGCAGAGCCGAAAATTGAGGACGATTCGCACGTGATGAATGTAGTTTCGATTGAGTTCTTTACGCTTATCGCGATGGCCTGCATGCAGGGCGCGATGCTCAGTACGGAGATGCTCAATCGTTGTCTGCCAAATCTCTCGCACCGCGGCAAGCGCGTAGCGATTGCACCAACGAAAAAGAGCCGCGTAATTCTCAGCAATACTCTCGCTGGCTATACGGTGCTGCTCGTGTCCGTGATTTTATTAATTCTATTTATGCGCTTTGTGCTTGGTGTAGATTTTGGCACCCATACTTGGCTGATTATGGCGCTAGCGGCGGTCGGATCGCTAACTGCGACGATGATGGGCATGCTACTTGCCGTTGCGTTCAAAATGAACGATAACGCGAAACAAGTAGTCGTGTTGTCTGTTACGATGGTCGGTTGTCTGTTTGCTGGCATGTTTGGCGGTATGAAAATCATATTCGATGAGGCTTGCCCGTGGATGAACAAAATCAACCCGGTTGGCCTAATTACGGACGGTTTTTATTCCCTGCTTTATTACGAAGACGCGACGCGCTTCATCGTGAATGTCGTAAGCTTGCTAGTAATTGCGGCGGTATTCTTCGTATTGTCGGTAAGAAGTTTAAGGAGGGCGCGCTATGACAGTATCTAGAGCTTTCTGGAAGATTGCCCTGAAGAATATCGGGACGATTATTCTCTACACGGGTCTACTAATAATGTTCGGCACGATGAATATGAGTTCTGGCGCATCTACGACGCAGTTTGAAGCGACGAAGCCGACAGTTGTGGTATTCAACCACGACAAAGAGGCTGGCGTCACGAAGGGGCTTATTGAATATCTCGATAAAAACGCCGAGATAGCGAAAGATTATGCAGACGATGACCGCTTGAAAGATGCGTTGTTCTACGAACGCGTGATGCTCGTTCTCGATATCCCGGAAGAATATCATCAAGAGTTTGCGCTCGGTCATGAGCCGGAGTTAAAGATGCGTTCTTCGTCTGGGTATAGTGCGGAGCTCGCAAAAGTTATTGTGCGCCGATATCTTTCGGCGGCAAAGGCTTACACTTCGCTTGGTTTAAATGATGAGGAGTTGAGAGCAAAAGTCGAGGAATCGCTTGGGAACGAAATTGTCGTAGAGACTGCGTCGGCAGCCGATACTTCTAAGTATACGGTTGCGACACGCTACTTTAGCTTCGCAAACTATAGTATTCTCGCCTGCGTCATTACGATTATTTGTCTAATTATGATGTCGTTTAATCGGCTCGAAGTTAGGAAGCGTAACCTAGTGAGTAGTATTGAAATCTCGAAGATGAACCGTGTGCTACTGAGGAACTGTTGCATCTATTCGTTGGCTGTTTGGCTATTCTTTGTAGCGATTAGTTTCTTTGTTGTCGGGTTTGATGTAATGTGGGGCATTCATGGCCTGCTGTATGCTACGAATGCGTTGATATTTAGCGGTTGTGCTACGACTGTAGCATTCCTCGTCAGCCACTTCGTGAATAGCCAGGGCGCAGTAAGCGGCATGATGAATGTGATTGCGCTCGGTTCGAGTTTCCTTTGTGGCGCGTTCGTGCCGGCGGAATATTTGCCGGACGCCGTGCTTGCGTTTGCGCATATTATGCCAAGCTACTACTTCATTGATGGCAGCAACAAGATTATGGCGCTAGAAGATTATAGTTTCAATTCTCTGCTGCCAGTTTTCGTCAATATGGGAATCGTGTTGGCGTTTGCGATTGCTTTTGCGTTGATCACGAATTATGTATCAAAGAAGAAGCAAAAGATAGCATAAAAAATACCCCCGATTTGGGGGTATTTTTTTCTATTCGTAACGCAATGCGTCGATTGGGTTTTTCTTCGAGGCTTTTCTTGCCGGCAAGGTGCCTGCGAGGAAAGCGATGAACATAATGATTGCGACGATTGTAATCATTGTGAGCGGTTCGAAGATAGTGAGCGTGAAGGTTGGGAAATCCGCAAGGAAGGTTTCGCGTGCGATTCCGTTCACGATATTACCGATGATCATCGAGACGACAACACCGACGGCGGAGCCCCAGAAGCCAAGGAGGATTGCCTCGCAACTAAAGCTTGCGAAGACTTTGCCGTTGCTCATGCCGAGAGCCTTGTCGAGGCCGATTTCCTTCGTGCGTTCCTGAACCGACATGAACAAGGTATTGATGATGCCGATAGAGGCTGCGACGAGTGCGATACCGCCGAAGATATTGAAGACGATGAGGATGGCGTCAAAGAAGACTTTGAACATGCCGACTTCGTCGTCAACAGACATTGCCTTGAGGCCGATTTTTTCGAGCTCAGCTTTGACGCTGTCGATTTTTTCTGGATCAACATCGGCGGTTGCCTGAGAGCTGCGATTGAGCTCTGGTGCGTAGCCTTCGTAGTTAATCTCGTTGGCGTGCGTCCAGAAGGAAAGATTGACGCGGCTGCCGCCCATCGAAAGGATACCTGGGGCCTGGGTGCCGGAAACCTTTACGTCGAGAATGGTCTGGCAATCGCTACGCTTGACAGCGCTCGTGCGGCACTTAAGGTCGCTAGGGACGGCGATTTGGACGGTTTCGCCGACGATTTCACTGACGTTTTCGTAGCCAAGGGCTTTTGCCATGTCCTCGTTGATAGCGATTTCATATGGAGCGTCCTTGGCGGTGTTCGGCGAGACGCCGTTGCTCATGTCGAAGTTAATGCCCTCGACGACGAGGTTAATATTGATGCGATAACGCTTGTCGGTTCTGCTGCTCGTGATGTAGTCTGCGGTTGCGTTCGGGAGGGCATTGAAGACTTTGATGCCGTCGATTTTCTTCGCAGCCTCAATTTGCTCATCCTTGATATACATTGAGGCGTTTGCGTCGTCCTTATCCTCGGTGTATTCCTGCGGGCTATTACCGCTGAGCATGCTTGCCATGGTGTCATAGGCTTCGGTCGGCATCATTTCGAGATAACCGTCGCCGCCCATGTTCTCGATTTGCTTATTCATCCAGTCATTCACGCCGGCGTTGATGGCGGAGTTGAGGATGATAGTGAAGCTACCGACGAAGATTGCAAGAATCGTTAGAATACTACGGATTTTGTTGCGCCAAAGATTGGAGTTGGCGTCATGAATGATATCTAGAACTTTCATTTCTTAGCTCCTTTCTTAGTCTTGGCATCTTCGACGATTTCGCCATCTGCGATGCGAATCTGGCGCTTGCATTTTGCGGCGAGCTCTTCGTCGTGGGTGACAATGATTAGTGTGATGCCCTTCTCTTTATTGAGATCAAAGAGCAACTTTTCGATTTTGTCGCCAGTGGCGGAGTCGAGGTTGCCGGTTGGTTCGTCGGCGAAGATGACCTTCGGGTTGTTGACGATGGCGCGGGCAATACAGACGCGCTGTTTTTGGCCGCCAGAAAGGTCTTTGGCCTTGTTCTTGGCCTTATCGTCTAGCTCGACGACTTTGAGGGCTTCCATGGCGCGGCGCCTGCGTTCGCGGCGGCTGATGCCGGCGATCTTGAGCGGGAGGATAACGTTATTCAGTACGCTATCATTTGCGTTCATGAAGAAGCTCTGGAAGACGAAGCCGAATTCCTTGTTGCGTAAGCGGTTGAGCTTGCGGTTCTTGAGTTTACTGGTGCTCCTACCATTTAATGTTATTTCTCCGCTGGTTGGTTTGTCGAGAAGTGCGAGGAGATGCATCAGCGTGGATTTGCCGGAGCCGGATTTACCGACGATGGCCACTGATTCGCCCGCATTTATCTCGAGGTTGAGGCCACGAAGCGCCTCGAACTTAGTATCGCGCTTTCCATAAACCTTTTTCAGGTTGCGCGTAGATAAAAGTGAACTTGTTGTCATAGCTCATCTATTATACCATCACATCGTGACGAACGCGATGCCAATGGCGATCCAAAGAATGATGCGTTGGATGAGACGCGTAGCGGCGTACGCGATGAGTCCGCCAAGAATATTTGGTATGACATCTCCGAAGCCGAAAAGACCGTTTGGCGCAATTGCGACGGCGATGGCGTAGACGAGGCAGGCTGGGATATAGAAATAACCGAAGCCGCTGACAAATTTGATAGTGAGTGCGCAGACGAGGATGGTCTCGGCGACCCAAATAATGATAGCTAGTGCGCTAAATGGATAAAGCCCTGGGAATAATGTTGGGAGTAGTAAGAAATCTAGAAAGTATTTTGCTAGGAAGATACCGAGTAGGACAAAAAAGCTGGCGACTGTGAAGCCTTTAACTTTGGCTGGTTTTTTGTTTGGATTGAATTTTTTCGGCTGATATTTGGCTGGTGGTACGTAGGGTTTGTCGGTGTCTATCATGTCTAGATTATAGCCTATTTCTGTGGTAAAATATCCTGCAGATTGGGCCTTCGCCAAGTGGTAAGGCAACGGGTTTTGGTCCCGTCATTCGCAGGTTCGAATCCTGCAGGCCCAGCCAAGAAGAAATAGAAAAACGCCCGTAGGGCTGTTTTTTTTGTTTCATTGCTCGCCGTAGGCGAGGCAGGATTCGAGCCAGGTTCGTCCAATGCCCGGCGAGCTAGCGAGCGACGGCGCATTGTTCATATCCTGCAGGCCCAGCCACAAGAAAACGAAAAACTCCTGAAGGGAGATTTTTTGTTTTTCTAATAATCCTCCGGCAATTCGTCTTCACGAAGAATAGTCGGGATTTCGATGCCGGAGTCCGTGTATTCGAAACCGAAATTTTTGATTTCTTTTGGTGTTATGACGTTGATTGGATGGTGGAGTTTTATGTTTAGCTCCTTTTCATAATCCACGCCATCTTCTTTTTGCGCTTCGACGTCAATGAATAAGTCCAATGATTGGTATGTAGGAGTAAAAGATAGTTTGTCGCTAAAGGCCGGTGTTTTGTGCGAATAGGAAACATACATACGATTATCCGTAATTCCGTAAGAATAAAGATATAGTCTCAGCGAACTTAAATATTTTACGACGGCCTCGGCGATTTCGTCATTTGTCTGTAGGGTTTTATCGACGTTAAAAGATAGGCGTGTCGGATATGCGGCGAGTTCTGAGTCGTCGTCTGCGTCGATATCGTACGGGTATACCTCATAGTTCAACAAATGGTAATACTGGTCGTCCTCCTTATAACGAATATCAAGATGAATGGTGGTCTGTTTTGAGTCTAGGTTCATGCCCTCATTCTATCACTACGTGTTTGCTCTGCGCCAGCCATAAAATGTTTTGCTAGGAAAATAGCAGACGAAGCGATTATTATATTGACAAATATTACAAAGTATGGTATACTGTATTTTGTCGTTTTGTTTGGACGAAGTAGCTTACTAAGATGAAATTGAGGTTCTCAGTTTTTGTCTTCTCTGTGCAGAAGAGTCGTTTTAACAGATTGGCAAGATTCAAATAATAAACATGAGGTGAATGAGAAAGATGCAAAAAATTGAATCTAGACACGTAACAGTAGGAAAATGCAGTAGCGATGAAACAAAAAAAGGAGAAAAAGAAATGAAAAAGACATTAATCAAGAACTGGGACCTTAAGTTTGGATCAGGTAGTCCCCACTACGAAATTGTGAAGTCGATCGCGTCAATCGTTTTAGGCGCCCCTTTGGGCGTTTATACGATTCTCCCGAAGGTCGATTTCTTCGCAGACACAAGCGCTGACGGAGGAAAAACCTTCGTTGGCACAATCGATTTTGAGAACGTAAAAACGATTACGGTCGTCAAAAAGGCGACCATCGATGGGCATCCCCATGACCTTTTGCGCCTTAAGTCTAGATCGGGCCGTGTAGTTTACACCTATACGGACTGGTTTGGGCCTGGCGCATTAGGCGAATTGGATAAGATGGCCGACGTGGGCAAGGTTTTTGGCCTTTCCGCGTAGTAGAGACAACTACCTAAATCCAAAAAAGCCCGTGCAGCCAGCACGGGCTTTTTGCAGCTCTCGCGTCAATACCCCCCCCATTGACTTTTTAAACCACTTGTGCTATAATATTATATTACGAGAGTACGCGAAAAAGCGGAAATTGAATAAATTACAAAGGTGGTGAATCAATATGATTGATTCGTACGGTAAGTTGCTTGGGGGGATTAAGCAGGCAGTTCGTGAGAAGGCCCTTACAGTCCCTAGATTTAAGGAAAAGAAGGAAGGTTGCATTCGTGTGACTTCCTGCCCGTTCTGCGAGGAGTCGAGCCGATGGCTTGGCGCTTCCGCTCCGTTTGATCCGGATGACATCCCTGATGTCGAGGATGCATATGTCATTCTTCCTGGCGGTTCTCGTGTTGCGAAATTCGAGAATGACGATGGAAGCATCGACATTGTCGATACGTATGCGATAACCGCAATGAAAATTGCGCAGTTATCTTATCTTCAGGACCAGGACGAGGGGTTGCTTTCGACGAATGATCCGTTTTTAGCTAAGGGCTTGGAGCCCGAAAACGGGTTTGCCAAATGGTGCGGTGCGCTTTGCTGCGAAATTAACTTTGCTGACGGCACGCCGTTTGCCTACATCTATGTGAGCGTTTCTGGCGCGAGCCAGGAAGAGGATCTCGCATGCGCAGCAGCCGCCATCGACGTTATCATGGAGTTCTTCTCTGACGAGGAGCAGCTCGCGGTAATTGCTCCCGTTATTGACGGGACCACCTAAAATGAAGGCTCTGGCTTAAAAACCAGAGCCTTTCGCATGCTTCTGCTATAATGAGTATATGGAAGAAGCGGACGATAAAGATTTGGAATTATTGGATGCTGAACTCGCCGAGTCGGATCGCGACGATGGCGATATGCTTGCCTGTGGGGATTAGCCGTCAAAAAGCCGGTCCTTTTTTATTGGAAAGGGCCGGCTTCGTGTTTAAGAGTAGTTGCTTGCTTACTTTTCGTCTACCTCGATGATTGAAGTATTGAAGTTCTTCGAAATAGATGCCAAGAACATATTCTCGATATCCATTTCGTCGATTCCCTGCTTCTTGATTGCTTCTTCGCGAGCAAATGCTATCTTGTAGTGTACCCTTCTCTGCTTCATTGTGCCCATAATCGGGGTGAAGTTTTCGAGCGGGCGAACGGGATAGTCTTCCGTATAAGCATTCACGATTTCGCAACAGAGTTCGGGATTCTCCTGGAGCTTTTCGTAATCATTGCCGAGCTCTATCGACAACGAGATGTCGCCCTGCTCCGTGCCGCTCGTCAACGTTACCGAGATGTAAAAGCGCGGTTTTGCTGAGCTTCCGGACTCTTCTTTTGCCTGCTTCAGATTTTTTTCGACTACGCGACGGAAATCTGCTACTGCCCCCGCGAGCTGCTTGTGGGTGTCGTTATCGGCGCAACGCCATTCTGCCTTAAACATTATGTACTTTCCTCCTTAAGGAACAAATTTATCGCCAAATCGGCGACATTTGTTCCATTATGGCATAAAAGTATGAAAAAGTCAAGAAATGACGAGGCATAAAGATACCCCGTTTTCTCACGGGGATATCTGTTATTGTTCGTCGATGATTTTTGCTTTGACGGTCTTCGTGGCTTTGTAATTCATGACTCCGCTCGTCATATCTACAAAAGCGAAGATGATGAGCATGACGCCGAAAACCTGAAGGATAAGATCTGGGACGATGATTTTGCCGAAGATACAGAGGGCGCCACAGGCAATGCCGATGACGGATAAGATGAGGGCGTTCTTGTAGTTTGGATTCCCGCTCTTTGCCTCGAGGGTGTCTTGCAGGCGGAAAATACCCTCGATAAGAAGGAATACGCCAACGATAATCGAAATCACCTCTTTGATGAAGCCGTTTTGGATGATGAGAAATGCGCCAGCGATGCCGAGGGCAATGGCTGTGATGAGCTTTGGTACTTCTTTTAGGTCGCGGTTTTCGACGCGCAGATACGCAATGAGATTATAGGCGGCGAGGACGACGAAGGTTGCGCCAATAATAATGGAGATTAGGCTTGTTACTTTGTCTGCCCAAATGAGAAGCGCAATACCAAGCGCGAGCAAAATAACATTCATATAGATCGGCATTGAGAATTTGCGCACTTTTTTGGCGGCTTTTACCTCAATTTTGCGAACTGCTTTATCGGACATGATGTCTCCCTTTAATACTGCTTATATTATAGCAGATGTTATAATAGGCATATGAAGAAAAAGGGGCTTGCCGAGGATAAATTGGGGCTAGTGCTACATATTATTGGCGCGGCTTTAGCGGTTCCGATTTTGGTGCTCTGCACGGTTCGTGGTGCAATTGAATATGGCGCGGCTGGCGTTTTGACCGGTCTTGCTTTTTCGGTCTCGATGTTGGTATTGTCCCTTTTTTCGGCGATTTATCATGGGCGTAAAATCAGGGGCAAGGAAGAAAATTTCTTCCGTGTGATGGACTTTTGTTCGGTGTTTTTCTTATCGGCAGGCGCCTATACGCCTATCGCTCTCATCTCGCTCATGAAAGTTGATCCAGCAATAGCATGGACGCTGTTTGGCGCAGTGTGGGCATTGGCTATTTGGGGGATTATTATGAACTTAATTGGTGCGGAAAAATATAAGGACCTCTCGATGGCCTGTTACATTGGTCTTGGTTGGTGTATTATTCTGTGCCTCCCGCGTATTATTGCTCTGCTCCCGCCAATCGGCACGATTTTGATGTTTGTCGGCGCAGCGACATACACTGCGGCTGGGATGGTATTTGGTTTCGACCGCGGCTCTAAGCATGCGCATTCGATTTTCCATATTTTGTTGCTTGTCGGCAATATTAGCTATGGCCTCATGATTCTGTTGTGCGTTTTGTAGAACGTGCTAAAATAGTTTTATTCCTTCGGTTTGGGTGCTTCACAAACCGCGTTATTTATCATCCTAATTCTAAGGGGGAAAACATCATGAAGAACGTCAGAAAATGTAAGATCACTGCACTGAGCAACAACGACGTAAATTCAGACGAGGTAATCGAATCGATGCTTACAAAAGCAGGCGTAGAAGAGTTCGTATTTGGTTATCCGGGATTTCATGTGTCTTGGTCGGTGGCGACAGTCGACGACGAGCTCTATGCTCGAAGGACTGTCGGCGCATCAATGGAAGGCGCAGTCGCTGATTATTATCGTTTCAGTCTCGAAGATCGCGAACGCATCTGTGAGCTATACGATATGGTGGCGGCCGACGTGGCGAGCTACAACTTTAAAGGGTATTTAAGCCCCAAGGCGAAAGGGCTGCAAGGGTTGCTCGACGTCTTTGGGCGTAAATTCTCAAATTTCATGAGTCGCGTGATGGTATATTGCACGCACCCGCTAGTCGAGGAGGGTTATGGACATTAGGATGACTTAGCCCGGTCTAGTTTCTATCTTAGGAATTAGACCGGGCGCTTTTTATGCTTGCGTTTTTGGCGGCTTTATGATAACATAGGTGGTGGAAGAAAGCGCCCCCCCGCTTTCTTCCTTTATGTATGTGGGGCGTTAGCTCAGCTGATTAGAGCGCCTGCTTTGCAAGCAGGAGGTCGAGGGTTTGAATCCCTCACGCTCCACCATTTTTATTGCCCTTAAAAATAACCGCCAAGTGGCGGTTATTTATTTAGTTTTGCAAAAATATAGAATAAAGTTTTGGGCCTTCTTGAATGAAAAACCGTGCGTCTTGGCGTAGTTCTTTATTTGCTCGTGTTGTGATGGGTCTGCTTCGAGTAGAAGGCGGCACGGTACATTGATTTGGTCGATTAGACGATAAATCAGTTCAAGTCCTTCTTTTTGGGCATAGAGCGCAAGCTCCGGCTCGTAGCGAAGACTATTTTTGTCGAGCCAGTTCCAGGTCTTGTCGACATATGGGAGATTTGCGATAATGAGTGGTTTTTCTGGCAAATCGACTCCGTCTAGCAGGTCACTTTTGCGGAAGTTCAGTTTTGCGCCGAGCTGTTTGGCATTTTTTTGAGCAACGCTTAGAGCGGAGTCGGAAATGTCGACGGCCGTTATTTCGGCTTTTGGGAGTTCGAGAGCTAATGTGATAGCGATGCAGCCGGAACCAGTTCCGACGTCTATGATGCTTTTCGGTTTTGCAGCTTTTGCAATCTCGATAATATCTTCGGTCTCTGGGCGCGGAATAAGGACTTCTGGCGTGACGATGAAGCGTCGGCCATAAAATTCTTTGTATCCGAGGATGTATGCGAGCGGTTTACCGCGCATTCTGCTAGCAAGCATCGTGTCGCAGAGCTGCTCAATGTTATCTGGGAGCTCTTCGTCGTCGTTGGCTACTAGATAACTGCGGTCGTTAGCCTTGAGGCAGTGCGTCAAAATCACTTCCGCATCGAGGCGATCAATATATTGCTTGCTTCTCTCTATCCACTCCGAGATAGTCATAGTGTTTAGGCCGCGTCACCAAGTTCTTGCTGTGCCGGTCGGTTCGGATTAACGAACATTGGGTTAGTCGGTTGCGGCATTGGGCGCTGCTCGAGCTCTGCGGCAAGATCTGCTTCGGTTCGCTTAATCCTCTCTGTGAGGTCGTTGATTTCTTTTCGAATCTTGCGTTGCTTGAAGCCGAAGAAGTCCTTTGTATTCTGGAGGCGATTATTAGCTTCCCAGAGGGCTTTTTTGTAGCTTTCGAGAAGTGCATTGTATCGAGCTACGCGTTCTTCGCTGTAGCCTTCTTTTTCGAGTTTGGCTTTTCTCTCATAGTCTTCGCGCATGACGTCGTTGACGATTTTATCTATATTATTTTTCTTCGGCTTGCCGCTTACTTCTGCGATTGCGATGGCTTGGCCGGCAATTTTCTTAAGCGCCTCTTTTGCTTGGTCTTCGGTTTCGAATCCGCCGATTTCGATTGTGCGAGCTTTTGGCTGGTTTTCGACTCCGGCTTTGCGGCGTTCTTCTTCCTCTTTTGCCCTCATATCTTTTTCGTAGGCTATTTCGACTGAACCCAGCGCGAGAGCGAGCTCTTCGTCACTCATCTCGTCGATCCTCGCTACATCTACGCCGGCTTTTTTGAGGTATTTTGCATATTTGCGGCTGCGCAAGTCGTGGCGGTTTTTCGCGATACGTTCTTCGTTGGTTAGCGTTTCGGCCGCTTGGTCTTGAGGGGCGGCTAGCTTTTCTTCAATTTTTTGCTTTAGGCTGTCGAGTTCTTCGTCGGAGTAATTTTCGATATCGGACGCCTTTACGCCAAGTTCGGCATAGAATTTAACTGCGCTTCTGCCGCGGACGAAACGAAGTGCTTCTTTGCGCTTTGCTTCCTTGTCTTCGTTATTTTCTGGGGCTTTTGGCGTTTGCGGTTCGGCGTCTCCGTGATTGACAATCGGCGTAATCTTGGCCCTCTTCGTTTTTAACTCTTCTGCTAGCTGTGAATACCTTTCGGAAATTGCCTGAATCTTCGCGAGAGACTTACGCATTTCTGCGAGCGAATCATTAATAGACTCGCCATTTTCGGCGTTTTGCTCCTGAACGGTTTTGAGCTGCTCGGCGAACTGATTATGGCCATGACTAAAGACGGCGCCACCTTCGGCTGCTTCGATGCGCTTGGCCCAATCATTGGTGCTTTCGCCTGGTTTGCGCGGGTATTTATCGTGAAGGGCGCGTTTTTCTTTGTCGTCGAGAGTGCTCCATTTACTTCGATTCTGGCTGTCGCGGTATTCTTGGAGGGACGGAATCATTTTTTTGACGCGAGCATTGTAATCTTCGAGGCTTTCGTTTTCTTCGCGAGGGGTTTCATCCATGATTCTTTGGGCTTCATGCTGCCATTTGAGGCGGATGCCGTAATCCGCAGAACTTTCGCCTTTTTGGCGAGGATTGAGATCGAAATCGCTTTCGGTGCGTTCATGTTCGACGCCCTTATCGTCGATGCGGACATTCTTTTCGCCATCGAAGTTTGTAAGGTCAATGGTCTTTTCGGCGTCTTCGGTCGAAAAATCTACGTCTTGGAATTTGCTTGCCTGCTGTTCCAAAGCGGCCCAGACATTTTCCATCTCGGCTTGTTGTTTTTCGTCGAGATTTTCGAGCTCATTCTTAGGAGCCCCCTCGAGTCCCTCTTTCATCAAAATACCTCTCTTATGCTTATGTTTATCATAACAAAAAGACCGCTTGAATACAAGCGGTGCTTTCTGTTTTTATTAGGGGTTATTTTTTCCAGCTTTTGCGTGGCTTGCTGAGCAAGTTTTTGAAATTGATTTTTGCGGTAAATTCAATCGCATTTTTGCGGAAGATATAAGAATCGAGTTTGACGACGAGGGCGCCGACAATTGCGATTTCTGCGAGCGCGACCCAGAACTCCCAAGCTTGGAGGTTGCCGAAGACGGCACGAAGCATGATTGCGATTGGGGCGCTTGGTGGGAAGTAGCTAAGGAAGTAGCTAAGCGCGGTCGGTTCAACCATGAGGGCGCTAATGAAGAAGATTGGCAAGATAACCATGATGACCATGAAGCTCGAGTAAGAGTTCGCATCCTTTGCGGTTGGCGAGATGACGCCGACAAAGAGGCTCATTGCAGTGAAGAGGAAGTAGGAAACAATAAGGAATAGGAGATATTGGAGAATGCTCAAGACGTCTAGGCTGATATTGAAGTTGTCCGGGAAGATGCTTGCGCTCTGGGCGATTTTGTAAAGCGCGAGAACCGGCAGAACGAGCACGAGAAGCTGAATGATGCCCACTACCATGAGCGACACGACTTTGCCGAGCATGAGCTGAGCTGGTTTGAGGCTGGTGAGAATTAGCTCGCTAATGCGATTCTCTTTTTCCTCGACCATGGCGGCCGTGAGACGTTGGCCAAGCACGATCATGAGGATATAGAAACAAGCGAGCCCGACGGCTGGTCCGATGATGGACTTAATGCGTTCGCCATTATCGATGACGTGGTCGTCCTTGTTGTCGTAGGTAGTCGTATCGTAGTCAATGGCGCCGGTAATGACGAGATAATCGATTTGGTCGACATTCTGAAGCGCGGTCATGTTGAGGATGGCGCGGATTGGTGAAGAATAGTCGGAAATGAGGCTAGATTTTTCTGGCTTCGTGTAAATTTCGACTTTCTTTGATTCGGCGAAATTGTTCGGCAAATAGTAGAAGATGTCGTAGGTTTTGTTTTTGACCTTTTCGATACCTTCTTCTTTACTTGCGATGAGCTCAGCGCTCTGTCTTTCGCCCTTTCCGTTGACAAATTCCGGCGCTTTGATATAGCCCGATTCGTCATAAATTGCAAGTTTGCTGTCCGAAGTATCGGTTGCCGACGAAATAGTTTCCTCGGCGTTATACCCGACGAAGCCGGCGAACGCGATATAGAGCGCAAAGCCGACTGGGATGAGGATTGCGGCAATCCAGAAGCTAGGCTTCTTGAGGCTGCGGACGATTTCGAAACGGATGACTTCCAAAGTTTTGTTCATATTATGCCTCCTCCTTTTCGCCATAAATGTCTACGAAGATTTGGTCGAGGGTCTTATTATTAAATTGTTTGCGGACGTCTTTGACGCTGCCGTAGGCACGCGCAACGCCGTTCTTTAGGAGCAAAATATCGTCGCAGAGGCGTTCGACTTCGTCCATATAATGCGTGATCATGATGATGGTGCAGCCTTTCTTGTGCTGCTCTTCGATAATCTCCATGAGCAAGCGGCGGTTGACTGGATCGAAGCCTTTGGTCGGCTCGTCGAGAATCAGAAGCTCCGGGTCGTTCATGACGGTGATGCCGAGCTGAACTTTTTGCTGCATGCCCTGGGAAAGCTTGTTGATTTTGGTCTTTGCGAATTCTTCGAGGCCGACGCGCTTTAGGTAGTCCATAATCCAGGTTTTCGCATTCGTTAGGCCTTTTAGGCGCGCAAAATACATCATAACGTCGAAGACATTTTCTTTTTTGTAGAGGCCGCGTTCTTCTGGGAGATAGCCGATTCGAACAGGGTCGCCCGGTTCAAATTGTTTGCCGTTAATATGTAGTGTGCCCTTGTCGGCAAAGTAGAGGCCGAGGAGCGTACGGATAGTTGTAGTTTTACCGGAACCGTTACTGCCAAGAAGGCCAAAGATTTCGCCACGCTTTACGTTGAACGATAAATCTTTGATGACGGTTTTGCCGGCAAATGAGATTTTGAAGTGCTCGACTTCAATGATATTGTCTAATTTTGCCATGCATATATTATAGCCCATAACAGAGAGTTTATCGAGCTTATGCTTCACTAATCCGGTTCGGACTGACAGAATGGTGGCATGAAAAAATTCATTATATCCATCATTGTCAGCTTATGTCTTTCGCCGAGTTGTTTTGCGCTTGAGAACCAATGAATAGATAACTGCCCGTATGTTGAGGCATTATTCGCGCGCGGGTCGGGCGCGGAGGCTTATCATTCGGAGGTTTATTACGAAGTCATTGATGGCCTTGAGCTGGCCTATAAGAGCTATGGATTGACATATCGTCTGACGGAGGTTGAATATCCGGCGGTACCGGTTGCGAATTTGCAGCAGATTTTTGAGGCGTATATTTCGGCCGGGAGGGCGTACGAATTTGGTGCGAGCGTCGAGGCTGGCGTGCAGAGCATCTTGGATTATAGAGACTATATGCACTGGAAATGCCCTGATGAGAAGTTCGTTTTAATTGGATATTCGCAGGGGGCAATGGTCGTAAAGGACGCGGCAAAGAGTTTTGATAGTGACGAGCTGAGGTTTGTCTTGACGATTGGCGATCCGGAAACGTATTTGCCGGAGGGCGAGGGCTGGTTCCCTCGAGCATGCACATCTTCGAACGTTGATTACAGTTTGTCCAGATGGCGTTACTACGCGCCTGAATGTCATACCTACGAGGGACTGTTTGGCGGCGCGAAGCCGTACGAACCGGAGAAGTTTCGGAATAAATATTCCCTGATGTGCAACCGCGATGATTTTATTTGCGGTAGCTCGCATAATCCATTCCGGAATGGTGGCCATACTGCCTACGCTGGCACTGGGCTAGTACGCGATGCGGTGTGCGATTTGGTTGATGCAAAATATCGAGCGGAGCGAACTTATCTCGAGGGATTGACGGAGCGCCCGGTAGTGAGCCGGAGCGCCGAGAACATTGTGCTCGCTTCTTCCGAGCAGGCTTCGCCCAGTGTTCGGATGCAACGAATTGACGGCGACAAGGTTTTGCTCATGTGGAACGCGCCGCCGGCTACTGGCTATGCGATGATTAGTCTGAACGGCGTAGTCTTAGGATATGTAGAGGCGGTGCGTGGCGAGCTAGAAATACGAGATTTAGACTATCGGGTTGAGAATAAAATAACCGTGTCATTTTTGGGGTCTGATGGCGAGACTACGACTAGTGATAGCTATGCCCTGCCAACCGTTATAGTTCCGCTCGAGGAAGAGGCTGTTGTTTCGGAGGCGATACCGGTTGAAGATTCGCCTGCGCCGGATTCGGAGGCGGCGCCTTCTGGCGATGGTCCGGCTCGCGTAGAGGCGGCCATAGATATGCCGATGCCGCAAATCGATAATGATTCGGAGAGTGCTCCGACGGTTGGGTCGTCAAAAAATGATCCGCGAAATCCTCTTTCGCGCGATTCGCCTGGCAGTAGTCGTATGCCGCTTAAAATCACGATAGCACTCATGGGCGCTAGCGGCGCTCTACTATTGTTTTGGCTCGGTAGGCGACGATAGCTATTTGTCGAGGCCGGAAAGTGTCGTATTCCAGTTGAGGCGTTGCCCGATTGAGGCTTGGTCGGCTTGGTCAGCTAAGCGCGTGATGCGGTTGCCGGCGCTGGTTGTTGCGTGATAACTATATTCCCATTTGATGGTCGGTCGATCTAGTTTTTCGGCTTGGATTTTTTCGAAGCAAGTCGCCTTGTTTTTGAGACATTTTTCGCCGAGTGCATTCCATGCCTCTAGGTCATCTTCGTCGGCCGTGATAATAATATTCGCTTCAATCGCTGCGCTGCGCGGGACCTCGTTGTTGCTGGTTTGGTCGAACATGAAGTTGCCGAGCGAGTAAGTAATAAGCTTGCCTTTGTAGGCTTCGGTGTCTTGGACGGTGTGCGGGTGGTCTGCAATGACCGCGTCGGCGCCTTCGTCAATAAAGCGGCGATAGATGTTTTGACGGAGCTGGTCGTGCGCGGTTTTATACTCTGCTCCCATGTGCGGCATAACGATGGTCGGTATAGTGGCGGCGTAAGCTTTGACATTCTCGTGATAGTCTTCTCCCGGGACGCCATATACGCCATGTGCGCTGCAGAAACCAAACGGGAAGGTCATTTCTTTGGTCTCGCCGTTGTCTAAGGTGGCTACGACTGGGAGGACGAGGATGCCGCAGTTATTGGCGTCAGTTTCGTCGTTTGCGTATTCGGGGTCGTTCCTGTCGTTCCCTGTGCGCTTTGGTGTGCCGAAATACTGGATATCGTATTTGCCGAGATAGCTACGGGTTGTGCGGAGGCCTTCTAGCCCCTGGTTCCCGGCATGGTTATTGCCGAGTAAAAATGCGGTAAAGTATTTTGCGGCTTCAGGTAGATAGTCCGGGTCGCAGTTAAACTTAAAGATCGATTCCTCTTCTTTGTAGTTATGCCCGTTATCGGTGATTGGGCATTCTAGGCCGCCAATCCATGCTTGGTATTTGTCTCGTTCTAGCGTGTCGAGTTGAGAGAATGGGTACTTGACGCCAAGCTCTGAGGCGCGCGCATTTTGATTAGTTCTACGACCCCAAAACGTGGTGCCGACGAAGAGATACTTCGCGTTCATTTTGGTGATTTTTGGATCTGGCGGAGTTTCCTCTGCGACAGGAGATGCTGTTTCGTTGGTGCTATTTGTTACGCAGAATAAGATGGCGCAGACGACAGCCGCAACCGCTAAGACGCCGGCTCCAATAAAAACCAATGTCTTCTTTTTCATAGCTTCATTATAGCTTAATTATGGGCGAGTGGAGGCAACTTTGTGCGCGCGGGTTTCGGCGGTGTCGTTTAGGCGTGCAAGCTTAGCCGGCTGTCCGGTTTGGCGTTCGATGGCTTTTGAAATCAGGAAGTCTGTGATACGTGGGTTCTTCGGAAGGATTGGGCCATGGAGATAGGTGCCGATGCAGTTATGATATCTAGCGCCCTCCAACTCGTCGTCTCCATTGTTGCCGTTGCCCTTAGAAACGGTCCCGAGCGGGCGGACGTTCTTGCCGAGCCTCGTTAGCCCGGAGTGGTTTTCGTAACCGACGATTTCGCCAAATTCTGATTCGTCAACGACGACGTTGCCGATTAGGCGGTTTTTGCCTGCGACCGTATGAAGGTCGAGTATGCCGATGCCTTCGATTTTGTTGCCGTCGCCGGTCTGGAAGTATTCGCCGAATAGTTGATAAAGTCCACATACGACCAGAGTTGGAACGTCGGATTCAACGAGCTCTTTTAGTTTTGGTCCGATAGCGCGAAGGTCGTCCTCGATAGTGTTTTGGTTGGAATCTTGGCCGCCACCGCCAAAAATAATATCGATGTCGTCTGGAATTGGGTCGCCTGGTTCGTGGACGACGACTTCGGCTTTAATGCCGCGCCATTCACAGCGTTTGACAATAGAAAGGATATTGCCATGATCGCCGTAGAGATTCATTTCTTTTGGATAGAGATGGAGGATTCTTAGTTTCATAGTATGCTCTTTCCTGAGATGATTTTGCGTATTTCTAGCATGGCAGTATAGGTGGCAAAAATGCGTTTTGGTTTTTCGCCGTTCTTTGTGAATCTCTCGATGGCGGCCTTTAGGTCTTCGACGACTGCGCCGGTTTCGATTTCGTCATATTTGAGGCGTAGTGCCATGTCGGTTGCGCGAACGCCGGAAACGACTTTGACGTGCTTTAGGCCCTTGAAGTTTACGTTCCAGAGCCAGGAGACGTCGCGCCCGTCGGCAATTGCGTCATTAATGGCAATCATATATTCATGTTCGTCGTCGACGAAGGAAGCAAGGCTGAGCTGGAAGGCGCTTGGGTTTTTGACGAGTAATAGCTCGACTTCGGCGCCGTTAATCATGAAAGTTTCGCCACGCCCAAATGCGGACTTAATTTTCGCAAGTGATTCGATTAGTCTCGCGTTGTCGCTGTCCGGTAAGACGGTCTTTACGAGCGCGAGCGCACCGGCGGCGTTATAGGCATTGTATATGCCTTTGACGTTTAACGAAGCTGTATATTCTTCTTTGCCGATTGTGAAAGTGGCTTCTTTGCCTAGTTTTTCTAGCGTAGCGAGGGCTGGCTTTCTTGATGCCTTCTCCCTGTGTTTCGTGAGTAGATCGTCGTCGGATGGGAACTCGCCAATCAACTCGTCGGAGAGCCCGAAATAGACGGTGCTTTTAGCTTCAATTTTGCCAATGCGCGGATCTTCGCGGTTTAGGATAACTGCTTTCTTGGTGGCCTTTGCGACTTTTTTAAGGCAGTCGGCGGTGTGGTCGATTTCTCCGAAGCGGTCGAGCTGGTCGCGCTGGACGTTGAGCAGCAATGCATAGTCGATCGGCGCAACCTCACTGTATTTGACAGCGTGTGCCTCGTCGAGTTCTAGAACGGCGATATCATAATCGAATTTGCCGCTAATTTTGATGTTCTTCAAGATGGCGGAAATGACGCCGCGGACAAAGTTGCTACCGGTGTTATTCGTGAAGACTTTGAGTCCCTGTGCTTCAAAAAGTTCGGCGACCATTTTGGTTGTCGTGGTTTTACCGTTAGTACCGGAAACTACGACGACGCCATAGGGCAGTTTGCCGAGAATGTCGCGGACAAAATGCGGGTCTCTGCGTTCGACGACGAGGCCTGGTAAGGCAGAACCGCCGTTACCGCGTAAACGGGTGAGTTTTTGAACGGTTTTACCGAGAATTATGCTCGTTTTCTTCATAAAATATCCATATTCATTATACCACGAAAGAAAAATAGCCCGTTTGGGGCTACTCTTCGGGGCGCTCGATTAGCCTTCGGTCAGCGTCCATGCGAGGGACGTCGAATCGAATTCGAGCTGGCAATGCATTTTGCCGACGACACATTGGAAGATGTGCTTGGCAGTATTGCCGACGAACTTGATGCGAGCACCGATAGTTTCGGTAATCTCGATCTTGTCCTCCCCTGCTTTTCGAAAGTAAAGCGGCTGGCATGGGATGCGGCTGTAGTTAAACAGCGCCATGACCTCGACCGGTTCACTTTTGGCTAATTGGTTGTTAATGTTTTTCATAAATTACTCCTTAAATTGATTAGATTTTTTGGAGTCATTTATGTGAGCCATGGTTTTCGGCTCGGTGCCGCCCGCACAATGACGAGATGCAGACGACGATGCGCATTACCGATAACAGTGACCGAAGTATGTTATCGTGATTTCATTATATATGGGTTATTCCGCTTATGCTAGTCTTGAAATGCGAGATTTTTCGAGGGGTAATAGCGTGGAAAAGCGGATTTTGGTCGGTGGATTAATTGTGGGTTAGTTTTTTGATTTTTGCCCAGAAACGGAAATGCTACGCTTGGTAGCGTAGCATCTGCGTGTGGTTAACCTTATAATTATAGTATAGCACAGATTAGCTAAAAAGTCAATAATATTGTGGCAATCTAAAAGCTCGGTCGTCTTATTGACCGAGCTTTGTAGAAAAGGTGCTGGGCGGACTAGTTAGATGCGCGCGAGGGCGGTGCACCCGATAATCTGGCCGTCATTCCCGCGAACCGGGCCGGACGTTACCAGAAGATCGGCGCAAGTACGCCCCTCCGCTCTGGCCGCGTTAGCCGTAGTGATCGACACGATGTAGTATGTGCCGTCGACGGGCGTCGGGAGACCTTCGGTCTTGCCGAACCGCATCGAGACTATGTCGATGCCGTTCAGGCTATCTACGACCTCTACTGTCTGAGTTGCCCGAGCAACGCCCTCACTCGGGAACGTTGCCTTTACTTTGCCGTCTGCGATAATTGACACCTCGTGAGGTGTCAGATTGATAATGTTTGCCATGTTTTTCTTCCTCCATTTATATATTTATTTTTGAGACAAGCTATTTCTCGATGAAAGTGTATTCGTCGAAAAACAGCTTATCTCAACATGAGGCGAAATATGGCGTTCAAGCTAATTCGCTGAGATGCCTCCTTGAAATTAACTCATATACTATTATACTACAAAGCGCGTAATTTGTCAATACTAATCTAAGTTTTCGATTAGTTCTATGACTTCCGGGAATTCTGTTAGGCCAGACCCAATGGTCTTACCAGTTAATTGGGGTTTTGCCCCACTTTTCGAGTTGCTCATTGCACTTAACGAAGTGGCCGTTGCCGAAGAAGCCATTGTAGGCGGAGAGCGGCGATGGGTGGGCGGATTCGAGGACCAGGTGCTTTGATTTGTCGATGAGCGTCGCCTTATTGCGAGCGTCGCGGCCCCAGAGGAGAAAAACGAGATGATCGGCATGCTCATTTAGATATTTGATAATATGTTCAGTGAAAGTTTCCCAGCCTTTGCCGCGGTGGCTGCCGGCGAGGTGGGCTTCGACGGTCAGAACGTTATTGAGCAGCAAAACGCCCTGCTCTGCCCAGCGAGTGAGGTTGCCAGAAGTTGGGATTGGTGCGCCGGTTTCTTCATGAATTTCTTTGAAAATATTCTGTAGGCTTGGCGGCAACTCAATGCCGTCGCGGACGGAAAATGCAAGGCCGTGCGCCTGGCCTGGGCCGTGATATGGGTCTTGGCCAATTATGACGACCTTGACGTCATTTAGGTCTGTCGTGAAGGCGGAAAAAACCTGCTGCTTTGGCGGAAAAATCTTCTTTTTCTCGTAGGCGATATGCAAAAATTCGGAAAGCTCCTTGAAATATGGCTGGTCGAATTCGGCTTTTAGGACCGGCTTCCAGGAATCGTGCATATTAGAGTCCGAAGAGCTTGATGAGGCCGGCCTGGATTTCTTCGATGGACGGACTGGCGTCGACGGTTGGGATATTGAAGTCTTTGGCGATATGAAGATAGGCGCTGTCTACGCGATGTTGGAAATCCATAGACTTCGATTCGAACGTATCGTTTTTCGAATTATCATCGCGGCCCGTTTGGCGAGCGAGGCGGGTTTCGTCCGGAAGGGTGAGAATTGCGCATTTATCTGGCTTTACGTACTGTTCCGGCATGGATTCTTTGGTGACGCGGATGATTTTGCTGCGACTAACGCCCTGGCCGTACCCTTGGTAAGCGAGCGTCGACCACCAGTTGCGGGCGGAAACGACGTAGCCGCCTTCTTTTAAGACTGGTTCGGCGAGCTTGCGCCAGAGTTCCTGACGGGCAGCCGTGAAAAGCAAAACGTGCGTGAATGGCTCGAGGTTATATTTCTTGTCTTTGATGATGCGGCGGAGTTCGTGGGCGGATTCGAGGTCGCCATCTGGCTCGTGCATGGTAATGACTGGTTTGCCGGTTTTGCGAAGATGCTCGGCGAGCAATTCGACTTGGGTTGATTTTCCGGTGGCGTCTTGGCCTTCGATGACGATGTACATATTAATGCCTCACTTTACTTTCAATTTCTTGTAGCTCGAAACGGTATTTTTGCTTAATGTCTGGATATTTTTCGTGGTCCACTTCGCTCGTAAACAGATCGTATGGGCGTGCATATAGTCTGCCATCTTCGTAAAGTTGGCGGTAAATAACCATTTTCTCTCCGGTCTCAGAATGAGTGGCGATTGCCTCGACGAGATAGCTGTCGCCTTTGAAATGTTTGTAGACCCGGCCGATTAGTATTTCGCGACTCATAGTGCGAGCGCCTCAGTCTCACCCGTTGCTAAATCTTTGGCCTGGAGGTTGCCGGAAGCGGCTTCGTCGCCACCGACGACGACGGCGTACTTTGCGATTTTACCAGCGCGGTTGAACTTGTTGCCGAGCTTACGATCGTCAAAGTCGATATCGACATTGAAGCCTTTGGCGCGGAGTTGGTCGGCGACTTTCATCGTGTAGGCAAATTCGTTTTCGCTAAGCGGCATTAGTACGTAGTCGACCGGTGCGGCTGTCTCGGTATTAAGTAATTTTTGGTCGTTCAAGACGAAGAAGAGGCGCGTGAGGCCGATGCTGCCGCCGACGCCTGGGAAGGCCTGGTCAGAGAAGTTGCCGGCGAGGTTTTCGTAGCGACCGCCACTGCTGATACTGCCGATTTCGCGGTAGTCCTTGAGGAAGGTTTCGTAAACGGTGCCAGTGTAGTAATCTAGACCGCGGATAATCATGAGGTCGATTTCGAGGTCGCTCATGCTCTCTTTGGCATTCAAAATATCGAAAACGGTTTTTAGCTCGTCGAGGCCTTCGCGGACCGGCGCGAGGTCGCCGATAATCTCAGCAAGCTTGCTCTCGACCGTAGCGTAATCGCCCTTCGTGAACATGAAAGCCATGGTCTTCTCGACTTGTTCGCCGCTTAGGCCAAGTTTTTCGAGCTGTTCGCGGGATGCTTCGACGGGGACCTTTTCGGCGTGGTCGATAATGCTGCTAATCTCGGCAGACTTGTCGCTAGCGTTGATGGCGGTTAGGAAACCAGCGAGAACTTTGCGGTTGCTGATGCGAATCTTCATCTCTGGGAGATTGAAGGTCTTGAGCGCGTCGTGGATACAGGCGATAACCTTCGCGTCATATGCGATTGGAAGTTTGTCGCGACCAATGATGTCACAGTCGCACTGATAAAATTCGCGGAAGCGGCCACGTTGGGCGCGTTCGCCACGGAAGTTGCGATTGATCTGGGTGACCTGGAATGGGAAAACGAGATCATTGTTGTGCTCGACGACATAGCGTGCAAGCGGAACGGTGTGGTCGAAGCGCAAAGCCTGGTCGGCACTATCGGCAGACTCGGCAGTTTTGCTTACCATATAAATCTGCTTTTCGGTGTCGCCGCCGGCCTTCGCGAGGAGAACCTCGGCACGTTCGATAATTGGAGTCTCAATATTTAGGAAGCCGTAATGATGGTATACGTCGCTGATGTTTTGTTTGAGCTTGTCAAAAATGGCCTGCTCAGTTGGTAATAGTTCTTGCATGCCGGAAAGCGGCGACGTATTAATTTTCTTCATAATTAAAGTATAGCACATCTAGAAAAAGTCTCCCCTGTTGGAGAGACTTCGACTTCAATCTTTTTTGCGACCTTTGCGGTACGGCTTGAGCGCTTCTTTGAACTCCTTGACATTGTAGTTATGAGCCGACGCGAATTGTTCGAGCTGATCTTTTTCGACGTCTCGCAATTTTTCTAACGCTCCCTCGGGCAAAACGTGTTTGTCGTCCTTTTTAACGCAAAGTCCCATAACTTTGTATGGTGGAATGTCTTTTGCGTTCTTTGTCTGAGAAAGAATGGTTATCGTATCGCTGTCGATTGCGACAATTCTGCAATCTACGAAGAAAATGTTTTGTTTGCGCAGGGCCTTCGGTAAAAGCCCACGCATAGTGCCGCCGAAATACAAAGTGATTGAGTCGCCTAACTTGAATGCATTTCCCATGGTGTGGACCTCCCTTTTCTGATGCTCTGTCGCTCCTCGAGAAACTGCCCTGATTATAACATGCGGAGTTTATGTTTGATTAAAACATTACACTATGGTAATATATTGGAGTGTGGCTCTGTAGCTCAGTTGGTAGAGCAGAGGCCTGAAGAGCCTTGTGTCGACGGTTCAAGTCCGCCCGGAGCCACCAAACCGCGATTCGGCGTTTTAGCCGATTTTTTGTTCATTTACCATGTTTTTCCCAAATTAATAGGCCCGCCATGAAGGCGAGCCCATTTTGTCTTGTTTTGGTCGTTTCACTTTGCCCTACGGAAAAACTCGAAGGCGCATTTTTCTTCGAATTTTTCGCGCTCTTTGTAGTCTTTGAAGAGCCACAAAGGATGGTCGGGGATCGACTCTTCGGTAAATAATACCGGATTCTTAGATTCAAAGTTATTGTGGATTTTGCGTTCACCGCCATATTCATGGTAGTTCGCTATGATATTGATAGCGATAACGTTTGAACTAATCTTCTTAGAATCTCCGTCACACATATGATATAGCTTATCCCACTCTTCTGGCGACAAGTCTATATTCATACGGCCGAACGCCCTTGCTCCGCCGATCTCTTCGAGAAGCAATGTTATTGCGACTGCCGCGTTTGGATTATCCTTTGACAAATCGAGTGCAATTTCGTGCCTGTGATCCATAAACCAAAACGCACCTTTATTCCTGTAATTATGCATAATACAGCCCTCCCGTGAATAAGATTTTCGATAGGTTTTTAAAGGTTCATATAGCTATTATAGCATACTTTTGCGGAAAAGTCAATAATGTTTGTGTTTATTTCTTTGGCTTGCGTCGAGTCTGCCTAATTCGCAGAAATCGTTCTTTTGGCTGTTTTCCCATGCTAAAATTTAATTAAGGAGAGTTTATGAAAAACATCATCATTACCGGGGGTAGCGACGGACTCGGAAAGACCCTTGCTGAAACGCTATCGAAAGAAAATCGAGTGCTTATTTTGGCGACGAACGAAGCGAAGCTTCGCGCGGTTGCCGATGCCAATAACTGCGATTACGGCGTGTGTGACGTTACTGATTATGATGCAGTGAAGACCGTCGTTGACGATATGGGCAAAGTCGACGTCCTTATTAACTGTGCTGGCCTTTGGATTCAGGAAGAACTCGATACTAACGATATCGAACGTATTGAGGCGGTCGTGAATGTCAACTTGCTTGGTGTCATTAACTGTTCGAAGGCCGTTATCCCTGGTATGAAGAAAAACGGTGGCGGTCTCATTATTAATATCAACTCGCAGGCCGGCATTAATCATAAGGCCGAGCGCGTTGTCTACAATGCGACGAAGTGGGGCGTGACCGGTTTTACAAAGTCGCTTCAGGATGAGGTCGCGAAGTATGGCATTCGTGTGACCGATGTGATGCCCGGTATGATGAAGACTGATATGTTTAAGAAGCTTAATATCGAGAAGAATATGGCTAACGGCGTCGATACGAAGGAAGTTGCGCGCCTCATCCAGTTCATTATCGATACGCCAGCCGATGTGATGATTCCGGAAGTCGGCATTAAGAATATCAATAACTAGTATGGCCGAAGAGTATTTTGACGTCTTGGACGAAAACGGCAATCAAACCGGCAAGACTAAGCTGCGCAGCGAGGTTCATCGTGACGGCGATTGGCATAGGTCAGTCCATATTTGGATTTTGAATGAAAAGGGCGATGTGCTTTTGCAGCGTCGCTGCCCTACTAAGGATAGCAATCCAAATATGTTAGATATTTCGTGCGCCGGTCATTTGACTGCCGGCGACGATTCGCTTACTGGCGCCGTGCGCGAGCTAAAGGAGGAGCTTGATCTCGATGTCCGTCCGGAAGAGCTGAAATATATTGATACTTTCAGGGTTAGTAAGCACTATACTGAATCTTTCTTTAACCAGGAGTTTCAGGACATGTATGTTTTATGCACGAGTAAGACCATTGATGAGATGAGATTCCAGAAAAGTGAAATTTCCGAGATTATGTTTGTGCCCTATAAGAAGTTCAAGGATATGGTTGCGAGCCGTCAGCCAGATCTGCTTATTCACGATGGCGAAATGAAGGCACTTTTTAAGCTTTTTGACCCTATTTACGCCTAGTCGCGTGATACAATTAAAAAAAGGAGGAAAAGTGGAGATGGACGAAAAAATCTTCCAGATTATTGCCGATGAGGAACGCCGTCAAAGCGAGGGCTTGGAGCTGATTCCGAGCGAAAACTATGTCTCGCCACAGGTGCTCAAAGCGATGGGCTCGGTTCTTACCAACAAATATTCCGAAGGCTACCCTAGCTTCGAAAACCTAGACGGAACTGATGCCCAGGTCTTGAAGGGCGCCGGTGAGGAAAATTATCGTTATTATGGTGGTCAGGATAATACTGACCGTATCGAGCGCCTTGCGATTGCGCGTGCACGCAGACTATTTCATGCGGACCATGCAAACGTGCAGCCACATTCTGGCGCACAGGCAAATAATGCCGTCTACAACGCTTGGCTAAAACCAGGCGATACCGTGCTCGGTATGGATCTCGCTCAGGGCGGCCATCTTACTCACGGTGCGCCGGTGACTCAGAGCGCCCAGATTTACAACTTCATTGCTTATGGCACGAACCCAGAGACGGGCGACCTTGATTACGACGAGATTGAGCGCCTTGCGATGGAGCATAAACCGAAGATTATCTTGGTTGGCTACTCGGCCTTCATGAAGATTCCAGATTTTGACCGTATCGCAAAAATTGGCGCAAAGATTCCTGGCTGTCTTCTTATGGCAGATATGGCGCACGTGGCTGGCCTCATCGCTGGCGGCGTTCATCCAAACCCGCTCGACCATGGCTTCCATGTTATGACGACTACGACGCATAAGACGCTTCGCGGCCCACGTGGCGGCCTCATCCTCACGAAGGGTGTCGTGAGTAATCCTTTGAAGAAGGTCGGTCATTCGATTGAAAATATTCCGACGCTCATTGACCGCTCGGTCTTCCCTGGTACGCAGGGTGGTCCACTTATGCACGTCATTGCGGCAAAGGCGGTATGCTTCTATGAAGCCGGTCTTCCTAGCTTCCGCCGCTATGCACGCCAGGTCGTGAATAATACTAAGGTTCTAGCCGCTGAGCTGAAGGACGCTGGTTTTGTTCTAATTGGTGGCGGTTCCGAAAATCACCTTATTCTTATCGATACGATTAAGACTTGCGGTGTCGATGGCAAGACCTTCGAGAAGCTTTGTGACCGCTGCGGCCTGACGCTCAACGCGAATGCGATTCCAAATGATACCCGCAAGCGTTTCTCTCCATCTGGTGTCCGCCTTGGTACGCCGGCCATCACGACTCGTGGTATGGGTGAAAATGAAATGCGTATGCTAGCAACTTGCCTTAATGCAATCGCCGATTTCTGCCCTGGCCGCAACAATGGCGAGTGGCAAGACGTCGACATCATGGGCAAGGTGATTGTCGAGCTCCGCGAGGCCGTGAGATACCTCGGTAAGAAGTTCCCAACTCCGACCGAAAAGAAAGACTAATAAAAAAAGAACCGGTGTTAAAACCGGTTCTTTTTTATAGCTTCGTGCGATTATTTAGCGCCGAGGTTAAGGTGATTTGGTCGGCGTATTCGAGCGAGACTCCAAGCGGCAAGCCGCGGGCGAGGCGCGTAATCTTGAGATCCGGATACTTTTCGCGGAGTAATTTATCGATAAGAATGGCGGTCGATTCGCCTTCGACGGATGGGTTGGTTGCAATAATTATTTCGGTGGCGGAATCTTTCTCTACGCGATCGATAAGCTCGCGGATATGGAGCTGATCGGCTGTAATGCCATCCATCGGCGAAATGGCACCGCCGAGCACGTGATAAGTGCCGTGGTAGGCTTTGGTTTGCTCGATGGCGTAGATATCCAGCGGCTCCTCTACTACGAGAATGGTCGCCTTATCGCGCGCAGGGTCATCGTAGAGTGGCGAAACCTCGTCCGACGCGTCCATGATGGCAAAAGTGACTGGGCAGCTTTTGACGCCATCGTGAAGCACAGAGAGCGAGGAAGCGATATTCTCCGCAATCGTAGGATCGCTTTTAAGCAAAAAGTAGGCGTAGCGCTCGGCGGTGCGAGGCCCTACGCCTGGAAGGCGCCCTAAAGCGTCGATAACGTCATTTAGTGCGCTAGGTAGCATAATTACATACCAAGGCTGCCGAGAGAGCCCATGAGTGGCTTCATCTTCTCGGTGGCAATTTCTTGTGCTTTGGCAAAGCCATCGCGCATACAGTTTTCAATCCAACGCTCGAGTTCGCGGATATCGTCGAGGTCGACCTTCTCTGGGTCAATCGTGACTTTGCGAACCTTGAGCTCGCCGGTAATCTGAACAACAACAGCACCGTCGCCGGCTTCTACTTCTACGATTTCATTCTTGAGCTCTTTCTGAGCTTTGCGAAGCTGATTAATCATCTTCATCTGGTCCATAGTGGCACCCATATTATTCTTCTCCCTTTTCAGTAACTAATGAGTATATATATAGTCTATCAGAATTTCGAGTGTTTGGCGACGCGATTATCTGTTTGAGTGCGTATTTTTCGCTATATACTGGCGAAAAGCTTGCGATTTGGTCCGTCTTGGCGTTCTCTGGCTTATCCGTGGTTTGATAATTGTCATATTTCTCGAGCAAACTAAAGAAGGCATTGTTTTGGTGCGATTCGCCGAGAATGATGACTGTGTCTTTTGAAATGTTTTCTTTTACGATGGTCAGATCGTTGTTGAAATTGTTTACTACGCGCGGAATATAGTGATAGCCAAAGATAAAGTGAGAGAGGCCGGAGCTAATGATGAAAATCATAACGGCCACCATCGGGATGATACCTAGCAGGTGTGCGTATGGGTTTTCTGGGAATAGCGAGTACCATTTCTCGATGATGGATTCGATGCCGGCGGCGCTTAGGATTGCAATTGGGATAATGATAGAAATTGCTACATCTTGGCTTAGGCCGGAGAGAATAATCGAGAAGATAACGAGCAAGCTGACGATCGTGTTCCTGGACATGAACATTTTGCCGGCCGAGGCTAGAATGCCGATAATGACAAGCGCGACGGTCGCGAGGCCGAAGAGCGGCGCTAGATATACGCTGCTATATGCAAGACTGAAACTGAAGAATGGTGCAAATGCGTTCGTAATGTTTGCGATGAAACTTTCGAAGCTGAGGCTATTCGTAAAGAGGAGATTTTGCAATGCGCTTGGATTCAATATACAGCCAATTACGAGCGGTGCGATGCCCAGCGCAAAAATAAGGATACATAGGATTAGCTGATAAACTTTGAGCTGCTTGAGTGCAAAACGAAGGTGCGGGTGAATGAGGCCGGCGACTGCGATTGCGAGCGCGACGTACGCTAGATATGGCGTATAGAGCGAGAGCGAAATACTGACGAAAAAGAATATCACGAGCAGTGGATTAACGTTTTCGTTTCCGACTATCTTCGAACCGAGCCACAAAATGAGCGCGAGCCAGAATATGTACATAATAGCTGGCGTGCCGCTAGTTGCGAGGAACAAGAATGCGGTCGATAAAACCGTCAGTATAGAGCCCACGATTGCGACGTCGGATTTAAACCAGCGGTTGAGCAAGAGAATAATGAATGCGGCGGTTGCTACGGCGATAATCATTGACGGCAATTTGATTGCGAATAAGTTCAGCCCAAAGATTGCTAGACTGCCTTTTTGTAGCGCAGCATAAGGAAGGTTTATGATATTTCCCTGCCTCATAAAGTCGGAGCTAAGGTTGCTTGCCTGGACGGTAGAATTCATTTCGGCGTCAGAGAGTCCAGTCGGTGCAACGCCCGGCAGAGACGCGAGCAAAATGAAGAACGCTACAGAAAGTAGGATATAGCCAATAATGAAGCGATATCTATACAAAAAGAATTGTTCTACGTGTTTTTTCACTGTGATTATTATAGCATAACCAACAAGACGCAACTAGTCGTGCTTTGTGTCGAGCGACATGAAGCGAACGTGTTCCTTGTCGAAGAAGAGTTCGATATTTGCAGTGGCGCCGCGGCGGTGCTTGGCGATAACGAGGTCGGCGATGTTCTGGCGGTCAGTTTCTTTGTCGTAGTAGTCTTCGCGGTGGATGAACATGACGATATCTGCATCCTGCTCAATAGAACCAGATTCGCGGAGGTCGGAGAGGACCGGAATCTTGCTATCGCGCGTATCGACGCCGCGGTTGAGCTGTGACAATGCGATGACCGGCACGTTAAGTTCGCGAGCAATTAACTTGAGACCGCGAGAAATTTCGGAGACTTCCTGTACGCGGTTTTCGGAGCTGCGTGAGGAGCTGCCTTGCATGAGCTGGAGGTAGTCTACGACGATGAGACCGAGATCGTGCTCGTGTGCGACGCGGCGGGCCTTGGTGCGCATCTCCATCACGTTCATGCCGGCTTTATCGTCGATGAAGATTTGGTCCTCAGAGAGTTCACTCATGCCGTCAGAGATTCGAGCGAAGTCGTCGTCGGTAAGATTGCCGGTGGAAATATTAAACGAGTTAACGCCGGAAGCATCAGAAAGCATGCGGTTTGCGAGCTGGTCGCGGCTCATCTCTAGCGAGAAGATGAGGACGGCCTTTTTGTTGATGGTCGCAACGTTACGTGCGAAGTTCAAAGCAAGTGCGGTCTTACCCATGGCTGGGCGTGCGGCGAGGATGATGAGGTCGGAGCGATGGAAGCCGGCCGTAACGCGGTCAAGGTCTGGGTAGCCAGTCTTGAGGCCTGCGATTGAGCCCTTGTTCTCGTGCAATTGCTCGAGGCGATCAAAGGCGGATGAAAGTAAATCGGCGAGCGCGATGGCGTCGGTCTTGATATTCTTGTCCGAGACGTCAAAGAGGACTTTTTCAGCCTCGCTCATAACGGCTTCGGCGTCGTCGCTTTCGTTGTAGGCTTCTTCGGTGATTTTAGTTGCGGCGTTGATGAGGCGGCGGCGAATTGCTTTTTCGTGGATAATCTTTGCATAATCGACGGAGTGCGCGGCAGTTGGCGTATAGTTACTGAGTTCGGAGAGATAGGCGGAACCGCCGGCTTTTTCAACGAGCTTCTTGGACTTTAATTCGTTGCGAACCGTGATAAGGTCGACCGAGCGGCGATGTTCGTAAAGCGACCAAATTGCGGTCGCGATGAGGCGATGGCGTTCGTCGTAGAAGTCATTTGGCGAAACAATTTCGACAACATCAGAAAGGACTTCTTCGGAAATGAGAATAGCGCCGAGTAATGATTTTTCGGCTTCTAGGTTTTGTGGCGTTACGCGCCCGGTTTCTTTTTCGTTACTCATCTATTTCGATTTCCTCTCCCCCACCTATTGCATCCATAATATTCGCGATATCCGGATCAACCGCAAGTGGCTGATCGCTTATTAATATTGTATATGATTCTGGTAGAACCGATGTAATTAATGAGCGTTTTGCGTCGAGACGTTTGCGAATGAAGGCGTTTGTGGCGTGGATTTCGAAGGTCGTTCCGTTGAGATAAAAGTGTGCTTTTTCGAAGTTGCTGAGCTCCATCGGGGCGTTCTGGCGGACATTTTCGAGAACTTTTTGCCAGATTTCTTCGCCGGAGCTGCCATCGGCTACGACGGTGACTTTTGGCTGCTCTTTGGCTGGTTCCGGTTCTGGTTTTGGCTCAGCTTTTAGCGTTTTTTCCGGTTTCGAGGCGGCCGCTTTTTGCACTGGTGTGGCGGCCATAATTGGGCGCGGGACTACTGTTTGCTCGCGATAGAAAGCGAGGAGCAGTTTTGCGTTTGGATGCGCGTTGCGGCTCACGTCGGTGAGTTTGTCGAGTAGCGGTAAATAGACGGCTTCTGGTTTTTCGAGAATGCGGTCGATGAGCTCAGCGGCAATTATCTCGGCTTTGATACCAGAATCGAGGAGCTCCTGGAGGGTTTGGTTGATAGTTGCACTATCGGAGCTGGCGTAGGCGCTCAATAGTTTTTCAACGAGTTCGTCTTGTGGTAGACCGAGTGATTGGTTAAGTAACTCGGCGGTGATTTTCCCGTCGGTTAAGGTCGAGACTTGGTCGAGCAGCGACAATGAATCGCGGAATGAGCCGCCGCCGCGTTTGACGACAATTTTTAGCGCTTCGTCGTCAATATCGATCTTTTCTTTTTTGCAGATATTTTTCAGATGATCAAGCATTGTGCCTGGGTCGGCAAGCTTGAATGTGAAGACTTGGCTACGCGAAGTAATGGTAACAGGCACCTTGTGTGCGTCGGTTGTCGCCATGATGAAAATGACGTGTTCTGGCGGCTCCTCGAGTGTCTTTAGTAGCGCATTGAATGCGGACTTGCTGAGCATATGAACTTCGTCGATGATGTAGACTTTGTATTTGCCTTTGGTCGGAGCAATAATAGCGCGTTCTTTGAGGTCGCGAATATTGTCGACGCCGGTATTGCTGGCGGCATCGATCTCGATGATGTCGAGATAATCGTCTTCGAGTTCGTATTTAAAACCGTTAATTTCGTGGGCGAGAATGCGGGCGACAGACGTTTTGCCGGTGCCGCGTGGGCCGATGAAAAGGTAGGCGTGGGCAATTTTGCCATTTTTGATGGAATGGGAAAGAATGTCTGTGATTTGCGGTTGTCCAATAACCTCATCCAGACTGCGTGGTCGATACCTCCTGTACAACGCCTTCATACTTTTATTATACCTCAAAAAAAGAGTATCTCCCCGCTGATACTCTTTAATGTCGAACTATTTCTTCTTAGCCGGCTTTTCAATGTCATAGCTGGCATTGAGGAGCTTGTAGGCGCAAGCCGCCGCGGCTGCACCAGCGAGCGGAGCGACAATGAAGACCCAGACTTGCTTGAGTGCTTCGCCGCCAACGATTACTGCTGGAGCGAGGGAGCGCGCTGGATTAACGGACGTGCCAGTAAGAGCGATGCCGACCATATGCACGAAGGCGAGCGTCAAGGCGATGATGATGCCGGCAATGTTGCTATGCTCTTTGCGCGCGGTGACGTTTAGGATTACGTAGACAAAGACGAAGGTCAGGATGATTTCGACAAGGATTGCGCCGACCATGCTGATATTGGTGCCACTGAGCGCGCCAAAGCCGTTTTCGCCGAGATGCTTAGTGCCAAGCTCGGTCGTGCTGAGGATTGCATAGAGTAAACCTGAACCTGCAAAGGCGCCAGCAATTTGGGCAACTACGTAGCCGCAGAAGTCCTTGAGGCTGAGTTTGCCATTAATGAGCATGGCGAGAGAAACGGCCGGGTTGACATGGCAGCCCGAGATCTTGCCAATTGTGTATGCGCCGACGACGATCGAAAAACCGAAGACGAGCGAGATGAGGAGGATGTTGCCCGTGAGGACAGCAGACCCGCAGCCGAAGAGCACCAAAATGCCTGTGCCCATAAACTCGGCAATATATTTTTTAAATTGTTGCATAGAGTTTCCCTTTCAGGTTAATATTACTTTCATTTTACCATAAGGGCTTTGATTTTTTACAAGAGATGTGCTAGAGTAAAAGAGTAATTTATGGCTAAAACAAAAATATCGATTAAAAAACGACGTCAAATTTTGCGCGACCTGAGTATTTTCTTTACGGCGCTTTCTTCTATTTTGGTGTTTTTTGAGCTATGCTTAGCCCTACGCGGCAACTGGGATGACCTAAATATGGGCGCCGTGTTCGTTGCGCCGTTATTTGCCGCAATCGGAATGATGTTAGCGATTCTTAATATCGTTCGCTGCCGTGCGAGGTCGAAAGAAATTATTTGGGCGCTTGCAATGGTTGCTCTTTCTGCCCTATTCTTTTGTTTTGTAATGCTCTATACGTCGATAAAAATTACGCATATTTAAGCAACAAAAAACCGCCCTTCCGGGCGGATTTTTTATAGACTTGCTTCAACGGCTGCCCAAGTAGCGTCTGCATTATCTGCTGGGATAATGACGGTAACCTGGTCGCCTACCTTGATACGGAAGTAAGTGACGGAAGCGTAGAGAATTTTGTATTCTTTGCCGTTTACTTCTACGAAATATTGGTCGTCATGGCTAGTGAGCGTGCCGATGACAGTCTTGCGCTCGACTGGGCCAATCTGCTTGTAGAGGAACTTACCGTTCTCGCCAATGGTGAGCTTCAAGATGTCGCCCTCAACGAGCTTGGACTTCGAAGCATAGTTTGCTGGAACTGGGTAGTTCTTGCCGTCCGGGCCGATCATAATCTGGCCATCGAAGACGCCTTCAATAATCTTACCCTCTGGGCTTTCGGAAATCGTGCTGGACGGAGCGGTAATGATATCGCCATCGCCAAGCATGGAAGTTAATAATTCTTTAGCAGCAGAAAGATTAGTCTCTGCCTCGGTCAAAAGGCTACGTAGTCTTTTTATTTGTTTTTCTGGTAATTCAGACATACCTCGCATCCCTGTCTGTTAGTTTTATTAATTCTATAATATATCTTTTCAGGTAAATGTGTCAATGCGTGAATTTTTTATTTTTTCCACACGAATAACAGGAGTGAGGTGATTTTTGTTGTATTTTTTACCATTGACAAAATTTTAAGCATTAATAATGCTCCCATCCCGGGAGCCCAATATAACTATTATATCATACATAGGCGAAATAGTCAATAGACACCAAAGAGCGGCCCCTGTTGGGGCCGCTCTTTGTTAAACATTTTCTGACTTTTAAGAATGATGAACTTAAGCGAGTTCGACAGTTGCGCCGGCTTCTTCGAGAGCTTTCTTAAGAGCTTCTGCTTCGTCCTTAGCAACCTTTTCCTTGACGTTTGCTGGAGCACCGTCAACGATAGCCTTAGCTTCGCCAAGACCGAGACCGGTAGCTTCCTTAACTGCCTTGATGACAGCGATCTTCTGAGCACCTGCATCCTTGAGGACGACAGTGTATTCGCTCTTCTCTTCAGCGGCAGCAGCGCCACCTTCAGCTGGAGCAGCAGCTACAGCAACAGCGGCAGCAGCTGGCTCAATGCCATATTCGTCCTTAAGGACGTTCTTTAGCTCGTTAACTTCGAGGACGGTGAGCTTAACCAATTCCTCTGCGATTTTCTTAACATCAGCAGCCATTTTAGACTCCTTCATATATTAATGGTTTATAGTCCCCCACTTGTGATTGCAAACTTAGGCGTTTGCCTTGTCGGCAACACCATCGAGCAAAGCGTGCAAATTGCCAGAAAGGCCATTCGTAACGTCGTTGATTGGGCTGAGGAGCATGTCCACGACCTGACCAATGAGTTGCTCTTTGCTTGGAAGCTTGGAAAGATCCTGAACTTCCTGCTCGGATAGGTTCTTGCCGTCGCCAGCAAAGGCACCCTTGAGCTCGAGCATCGTGTGTTCTTTTGCGAATTTCGCAAGAACCTGTGCTGGGGCAACTTCGTCTTCGCTAGAAATAGCGTAAAGAAGCTGACCTTCGAGCGCGGTAGTATCGGTGTCTTTGTAAGCCGCGATTTCGCCCATAGCAACACGGACGAGGCGGTTCTTGACGACCTTGATTTGTACGCCGCTTTCGCGAGCCAAAGCGCGAAGTTCCTGCATTTCCTTGACCGTGAGGCCCTGGTATTTTGCAAAAACAGTCATCTTGGCATCGGAAAGAATCTCGTTTAAGTCGGCAACCAATTGTTGTTTCTTATCTTTGCTAATTGCCATAGATAGAAATCTCCTTTTGGTTATTAGTTTTGTAGCCAGAAAATGTTAAGGCTCGTCACCAATAATCTAGACATAAGATTTAAGAATCCTCGGTGGCATGATTAAGCCTTTCGGCCGCCACTGTCTTTGGTAACTTTCGATATTATAGCAAAAATGTTAAAATATTGCAATATGATTCGTGTTATTGCGGGTGGAAAGAAATCTAATGGCTGGCTCGTTGAGGCTTGCGGCGAATATGAGAAGCGCCTGCGCAAGCCATATGTGGTGAGCTGGGATTTTGTTGACGAAGAAAAACTCTCCGAGCGCGTGCTGCGTTTGCCTCGCGACGCGTTTGTCGTGCTGCTTGATGAACATGGCGAGATCTTGTCTTCTCCTGAGCTATCCAATCGTATCTTGAAACCGCTCGAAACTGGGCTCGAAGTCGTATTCGTGCTTGGCGGCGCTTTTGGCCATTTTCCTGAGGAAATGGTCGCCCGCGCGAATTTAGTCTGGAGTTTATCGAAATTAGTCTTCCCCCATCAGATTTGCCGTCTCATTTTGGCAGAGCAAATATACCGAGCACAGGAGATTGCGCTCGGCCATCCATATCATCACGCCTAGTTTAAATGTTTACAAGATTTAAATTGGAATGACATGCCAATTATCGCTACGGCAAGTAGGATAATTATGAAGCTTGGGTAATGCGGAATTGGATGGTTGACGGCTGCTAGCTCGATGATAGAATATTTTGCGATGAGTTTTGCGCCAGAAAAGGCAGTAGTGATAATGCCGAATGGTTTGATGAGTTTAATGGCAAAAATGCCGGCAATTACGCCCGCGGCAATCGCGAGGCCGATGTATAGCGGCTCGCTGAGTACGAAGGTATCAATTAATGTTGTCGATACGGCATAGGTCGCTACGGCGAAGATGCAGAGTTTTTCTAAGCTAAACCCGAATACGCCGAGGACAACGCCGGCACAGATTGGGATAAGTTTCTGCCATGTCGGGTCGGATGTGATATTCGGCGCGAGAAGCGAGGCTAGGTAATAGCCAATCGCGAACCAGATAATTACGAACGCGACGCGTTTAAGTTTATAGCCGTAGAGGGCTAGAAAAACGCCAAGTGCGATGGCGATAATTGCCTCATAGCCCGAGAGGAAGCTAAGATCGATATTCATAAGCTTATTGTATGACAAATATGCCAATCGCGCAAAGAATCACGGCGATGATATGCGCGAGGACATCTCGGCGATTGAGTTTCTCGCGGCCAAACTTTGGCCAGATAATAGAGAAGATAATGCCGAATACGAAGGTAAGGATGAGCTCCGCTGCATTCGTGAAGGCGGACGCTAGTGCAGTGACGCCCAGGATGAGCCCGTAGCGATACATGAAGTCTGCAAGGGTGCAGATTATCTGGTTGAGGAGTGTGACAGATAGATATTTTGCTCCGACGTGCTCCATGACGTAGTGGTGACGGCGGCGAATTTTAGGAATGAAGCTGATGGCTAGGTCGGACGCGCCGCGACCAATCAAGAAGAATGTGAATACCGTGATGAAATGCTCTTGATGCCCGACGCGGACGGCGATGCCGCTAGAGGCGGTCGCAAAGAGGACGTATATAATGAGCAACAATGCGGCACGCATTTCCATACGGCGGGAGTTGCGGCGTTTCGAAAGTATGACCACGATTGGGGCGAGCAAAATCAGGACAAAGCCGATGATTTGCTGGAGATTAATGCTCTCTCCGAATAGGAAGAAGCTGCCTGCGAGGAATAGGATTGGCTGCAGCTGGTAGAAGATGGCGGCGCCAGTGGCATTCTCTCCTTTTAGTGCGCTGTAGTAGAAGATGCTACCGACCGAGTGAAGGACGCCTGAGAGCAATAGAATTAAGATCGGCGCGCCGTAGTTGATGGAATTGCCGAAGCAGATAGCAAGAATGACGGCAAAAATAAGGTAAGTCGGGCCGTTGATGGCCTTCATTGCTTGCGGCGTACGGTTCTTAAAAATGACATCAGTGAGGTAGTTGTCGAAGAAGGCGCTGATGCCCCAAATCGCCGCTGCTAATAGACATAAAATTAACCAAAGCATTAGCATTATTATAGCAATTCCGACGCCGAATATGCTACAATATGCTTATGTTAATGAGGAATTTTCGTGGGCTTCTTCGGTAATCTCTTTAAAAAACCGAAAACTGAAGCGGTTTATGAGATAAAATCTCCTGATCGTAGGTTGGTCGCGACGTTCATGGTTGACCATGGGCAGATTTCTTATTTTGTTAAAAAAGACGACAAGATTATATTGCGCAAGTCCCGTTTGGGTCTGCTTTTGAAGGACACTACTCCTCTTGCCGACAATTTCTCGATTGTTCGTGCGTATTCCCGTTCGGCCGATGAGACCTGGAAGGCCTTCTGGGGAGAGCAGCGAGTAATTCGCAATAATTATAACGAGACGGCTTTCTATCTCGAAGAAACTGAAAAACCAAATCGCCTACTAACGGTGCGTTTTCGCCTCTATAACGACGGCGTCGCTTTCCGTTATGAAGTACCGGCTCAGCCGGCAATGGAAAATATGGTCGTCGCCGATGAAATCACTGAGTTCTCGGTAGACTCTAATTCGCGCTCTTGGTGTATTCCTGCTTATCAGCCCGATCGTTACGAATATGACTATTCGGAACATCCAGTTTATTCTATTACCGATTCTGTCCATACTCCAATCACTATTCAGACTCCTGTTGGCTATTATGTCGCGATTCATGAGGCGGCCCTATATAACTATGGATCGATGACTTTGCGCCTCAATAACTCGTCCTTGAAGGCGGATATTACGCCGCTTTCCGATGGTATGCGCGCTTATGTTGAATTGCCGTTTTCTACGCCTTGGCGTACGATTACGGTTGCTCAGGACGCACTCGACCTTACTGTTTCTCGTATGATTTTGAACCTTAACGATGCGCCGCGCGACGACTTTTCGTGGGTTGAACCGACCAAGTTTATGGGTATTTGGTGGGCGATGTATGTCGGCGAGTGGACTTGGGCTCCTGGTGAGCGCCACGGCGCAACAACTGAACATGCGATGCGCTATATTGATTCCTGTCGTAATCTTGGAATTCCTTCCCTCCTCGTTGAGGGCTGGAATGATGGCTGGGAAGGTGATTGGCTCGAGAATGGCGTCAATAATAAATTCACGCAGTCGACGCCTGATTTTGATATGAAAGCGGTCACTGATTACGGTCGCAAGAACGGTGTCGAAATAATTGGCCATCATGAAACGGTTGGCTTTATCGATAATTATGAGGCGCAGCTTGATGATGCTTACAAGTATTTGGCGCAGTATGGCATTCGTTACGTAAAATCGGGCTATGCCGGCTCTAAGATGACAATTAATGGTCATCGCGAGTTCCATCATTCGCAGCTTGGCGTTTTACACTATCAGAAAGCATTGGAGCTTGCTGCTAAGTATCATATTATGCTCGACGTCCATGAGCCGATTAAGGGCACCGGTATTGAGCGTACTTGGCCTAACTTGATGACTCGCGAGGGCGCTCGTGGCCAGGAATATGAAGGCGGTGCTTTGGCGCCATCGCATGCTTGTTATTTGCCATTTACGCGCCTTCTTAGTGGCGGCATGGATTATACGCCTGGCATTCTTGATGTTTCGAATTTCTCAAAGCGTATCGCTTCGACGCTGACTCGTCAGCTCGCTTACTACGTGACGATTTATTCTTCAATGCAGATGGCGGCTGATCGTCCGCAGATTTATGAATCTCAGCATCCAGACCTTTTCCACTTTATCCGCGAGGTCCCGACGCGTTGGGAGCAAACTGTGCCGCTACTCGGCGAGATTGGCAAGTATTATGTCGTTGCGCGCCAGCAATGGGAAGGCACTGATTGGTATGTTGGTGGCGTGACGAATGAAGAAGGCCGCAAGCTCGATCTCTATTTTGACTACCTCGAGCCGGGCGTGAATTACGTAGCAGTGATTTACCGCGATTCTGAAGACGCGCACTACCGCGATCATCAGCTCGGATATGTCATAGAAGAGCGCATCGTGCGCCACGGCGACAAAATGGAGATGTACGTCGCGCCGGGCGGCGGTTTTGCGATGCATCTCAAGAAGCAATAGTAAGAGAAACAATCGTATCGTAACCGAAGCGCGAACGGACTTCGTATCCTTTTTCGCGAAGCTTGTCTGCGGTTTCAGCGTCGAGTGGCGTTTTGGCGCTACTTTTTACGCTAAAACGGAGGCCATTTGCGGACGATGATTGAGATAGGGTAATTTTGTCTCCGGTCTCACAGTTTTTGAGCGCACGTTTTATTTCTGTTGCGAAAAATGATTGGACGGCTTCCTCGTTTTCGACTTTGGCGGACAAGTCTTGAAAATCTAGATTAATGGAAATTTTGCGGCGACCGCATTTTTCGATAAGTTCTTGATAGATTGGCGAAATAATATCTATGATTCTGCTCATGGCTATATTATACACCAGGAGTAAATTGTTTTAGCTGCTCGCGGTGTCGCTTATAGAGCTTGTCGTGTTCGCCTACTTCGCGCCAGAAGGCGTCGGAATGGTCCATATGATTAATATGGGCAAGTTCATGGATAATTACATAGTCTCTGAGCGGTTCTGGAACTTTCATGAGCCCGATGTTGAGTGAGATGGTGCCAGAGCTGCTGCGGCTGCCCCAACGCGTGTTTGCGTGGCTAAGACGAATGCCGGAGTATTTGTAGTTATATTTCTTCGCCCAGAATTCTAGTCGGTACGGAAGATATTCGCGCGCTTTCTTTGCGAGAATTTTCTTTTGCGCATCGCGAGCTCGCTGGGTCGAAGGATCCTTTACTGGAAGCTTTTCTTTGATTTCTTTGCGCATTGAATTGAGAAAGCGTTTTGCAAGAAAGTCCGAAATCCCGGATGGTACCGTAATAGTTAGTTTACCTGATGTGGCAACCGAGAACTTGGCGCGTGTTGACCAGGCGCTACGGCGCACTACGACTTCCCCGAAATCCGGGTCTTTGAAGCTAGACATTATTTTATATCCGCGAGGCGACTAAGGACGTTTTTGATCTGAGTTTGCGCGGTGTGCTTGCCGGAAATAACAAGCGGATTCTCAGCCTCAGTAGGTGCTTCGAGATGCTCGTATGACGCACTAAGTGCGGCCTTTGCATCGGCGAGCTTTTTGAAACGATGGAGCATACGCTGTTTGATAGCATTTATGTCGGTCTGAACCCAAACGAGGACGTTCTGATAACCAAGCTCGTCAAAGAGTTTGCGCATTTCTTCGCGATCTTTTTCGGTTTCACCCATTCCCTCGATAATAATAGTTTGTTTGCCGCGGGAAATGATGCGGATGAATTCTATCACGGATTTGCGAGACAGTTTCTGCTCGCGCTGTATCTTGTCGAAATTAATAAATGGCGCTTCGATTGAAGTACTGAAGTTTTCTGCAAAGCTGGTTTTGCCGCTCATTGGGGCGCCAAAAACTAGGATAGCGTATGGTTTTTTCTTCCCAGTAGTCATAATGTAATTGTATCGGATAGCGAATTATTTTGCAAACTTAGGTGTACTTGAGGAATTGGCGATGAGGACTTGGCTCGGATAATAGAAAAACCACACGAGGTAGGAGAGGATTGGCAGGAAGAATGGCGGAAGTGCACCGTCCAATATAAGGAAACGTAGAGCGACGCAAATATCGCAGCATAAGAATGCGATAAAGCCATAGAATGCGCAGCGGGTTTGGAAGCGACGGTTGTTTTTGTTATTGTTTTTGGCGGCGGTTATTAGATTGCATAGTAGTAGCAGGCCATAAACCGTCGCGATGGCATATATAGGCTGGAGGCCGAACGCGACACCTAACGCGCACAATAGGCTAATTGCGCATACGTAATATCCTAGAGCTTTCGGTTCGAGCTTCGTTAGACGCATAAAGTGCATGAATTGAGCGAAGCTGAATACGAATACGCCTGGAACGACAAACGGCGTCCAGACAAGGATTGTGTCGGCAAGAAATGTGAACAATAGTGCTAACTGCAGAAGGTAATCATGGCGATACTTCTTGTTCGCATAAATAACGCAGAGGAAGATGCCGGCATATTTAATGACTGAAGTGCCGATGAAATTCGGGACAATGAGATCGAGAAACAAAAAGCTGATGTAGATACTGGCCCATATGATGAGCCATTTCATATCTACGTATGAAAGACGCTTGAAATCGCCTAGCCATGTTTTTATTGACATTTTTATTCCTCGTTCTGGTGCCCTGCTATACAGCGTACCGACAAGGCGTACCATTTATTGGTCGTAGAGTGGTTATTGCCTAGATAGAGGTCGCCCCAGCGATTAACGACGACGGTTAAGCCTATGGTGCTTTCGCTGAGGGATGGGCCCGGCTTCGAGCTGCCGGTCCAGATTTTGCCCTGAGAACCGCGAGATGAGCCGGTGTTGTCGACGCTATATGAGCCAGCGAGGACGAAGTTCACTGGGTAGGATAGCCAGTTATTGGTAATATCGAAGGAGTGGCTGATTTGTCCGTCCCCGCCCATTAGCTGATCGAGTGTGGCGGTTTGCTGATTGTTGCGGCCGGTCGGTATATGCCAGTTTGCCGGGCAAATGTCTCCGCCGGCGTATGCAGCGCTTCTGCTGCTTGTCCCATGGCCTGCTGTGGCGGTATACCAGTTGTAGTGCCCGCCGTATGCGTACCATGAGGTGACATTATCGTTATCGTTGTAACTTGCTGGATTATTTCGGTCGATATCTGCGGTACTGAATGAGATATGGCTTTCGCAGTCGTTGCTGATTTCTTGGCATTCAGCGATGGTCTCTGTGGCTTTTCCGTGGAACTTCTGATTGAATTCGTTGATAAAATCCTGGGTTGGGTTGTTCGTATTGGTACTATTAATGGTTAGGCTCGGGCTGTTTAGATCTAGTCTCAAGTTCTCAATCATCCACCAGTGCCCGTCTGCGAGTTTCGCTACCGCATAGACATTATCGTCGCGTTCATCGCGAAGAGCGATAACGGTGTTTTGTGGCGCAGATGCATACGGCTCGTTATTTTCATTGAAGCTTTGCATCGTTACGCTCGTCTCTGCTGATTGCCACTGGGCGTAGAGATAAATATCGTCTACGGCTGCGAGAGTAATATATTGGTTTGGGCCATACATCGTGCCGGTGCCGTCAGCTTTTGTATTCCAGCCAATGAAGCCGTTGCCGGCGAGACTAAAGTTAGGCGCAGTAAGCACCGCGGTATGGTCTGGCGGGCAGATTTGCTGTGCCGGCATCTCGCCCACAGCAGAAGTATTATTCTTCAGGTAGTGGACGTTCGTACAGTTTTCCTCCCAGAGCGCGTACAAGGTGGTCGTGTCTGCTACATTGAACGATTCGCCGGCGTAGAACATCTCTTCTTCGTAGACGTAGTTTTGGCCGTAGATCTTGTCTTTATTATTCTCTTCGATCCAGGCGGTGAAGCTGTAGTGTTCGCGGGTTGGCTCTTCGTCTGTGATAGTAAACGAATAGCTATGGCCAGTTGCGGTTGCGGTTTGCGCCTCTGGCGCATCTTCGCCGCCGTTTGCATCGTAGTTCAAGGTAAAGGTTCTCTCGGTGTTGTTTGTGGCCGAGTATGGATTGCCCGTAACACAGCGAGCAGAAAGGAGATAAGGGAGCGCTCCGAGTTGTTGCCCCGCGATAAACCCTGCCTGTGACGATTCTACGCCAGGCTTCATGAGCATTGTTGCGTAGACATTATAACTACTATTGCCGTGGTCATATAGAGCGTCGCTGCCGAGATAGAAGCCGACCAGGCCGCGGTATAGGTAATCCGTGCTTTGCCCAAGCATTGAGCCGAATCCTGGGGCATAGATGCCTGCGAACATAAAGTTGTTCGGGTAGCTTGTCCATGTGGCTAGCTGCTCATCCATCGTCTGGGTGTCATCTGGGTCGAGGGCGTCTTCGAGATTGCGGTAGTCGCCTCCGTCGTCGCCGCTAGGTACGCGCCAGCCGCTTGGGCAGATTTCATCGCTATCGTCTTCGTTGTCTGTGCCACGGACGTTGTCTCCCGTGTAAAATCCGCCATAGCCATATAGCGCAGTATCATCGTTGGAGCCGTCGCCGCGGTTTGTCACGCTACTTATGTCAGAGTCGGCGAGTTCCGTGCGAATATTTTCAATTGTCCAGCAGTTGCCGTCTGCAAGGCGAGCTACTGCGTAAGTCTCGTTATTGCGTTCGTCTGTGAGGGCCGTAATTTCGCCTTCCGCGAGGTCAGCGCACTTGAATCCAGCCATTTTACCTGCCGATTTAATCCAAATGGCATAGAGCTTGAGCGAGCCACTATTTGGCATAGTAATGGTTTGGTTTGGACCGTACATTATGCCGGTACCGTCGGCTTTTGTACCCCATCCAGCGAAACCATAGCCTGCTCTACTGAAGTTTGTAGCGCGGAGCATGACGTCTTCGCCTGCGGTTGCGGCCTGGTCCATCATTGCGCCTTCGGCGTCGCTGCTGTTTGCGTAGTAGCAGATGCCGGTACAGTCGCTATATGAGAATATGACGTTGTTCTCTAGCGTGAAACTGTCGTCGAGAGTAGATGCTGCGCCTACGGTGAGGGTAGCAAACGCAATAGACACTGCGGCGACCGTGATGATAGCGGCAGAGATTTTGTGGTGTTTTTTGTAACAGATAAATACTATGAATGTAGTCAATGATGCGATGAGTATTATGGCTGCAGTTTTGATGGTCGCTGCGTCAGAATCCGTTTTCGGGTTATTGCCGGCTGGTTCGCTTGCGGCGGGAGTAATTTCCGCTTTGGCCAGAGTAGTGGTCGGTTTCGGGTCCGGTTCTGGGTCTGGTGCGACGGTGACGGTTTGCGTAGCAGTTTGACCCTCGTCGTTTTCGTAGGTTATTTTGATGGTCGTGTCGAATTGTTGCCGCGCAAGAGATGGCGATTCGATTTCGTTGCTATAGATCGCTTTGAAAACGAGGCTGAACGTGCTGCCAGAAGCTATTGTATCTTCGATGTTGCTGTTGTAATCGTAACTAAGATAGTTATTGCTCGCGCTGATATTTGCGCTAAGGATATGACGGGTTTTTGTGTCGGAATTTTCGAAGGTGAAGGTATATTCGACGTACTCGCCGACATTGTGGAAGACGATACTATTTGTTGCGGTCGTATCCGAGAAGTCCGAAATTGAAGCCTCGGTTTGAGCGGATTTGTTTGAAATTACCGCGTTTTTTATCTTAAAGACCTGCTCTGCCGCATGTGCGGGGCTAATAATTGCGATTGCACTCAGAACCGCAAAAAAGGCGCCAAAGCATGCACCTACAAATATACCTCTCTTTTTCACAATTTTGACCCGTTATTGTTTGTCTATATATCTATTAAAGCATAATCGTTATCTGGAGTAAATAGATATTTAAGGTTTTTCATAGAAAAAGCCCGAGTGTTAACTCGGGCGTTTTCGATGGTGCTGGGAGTAGGAGTCGAACCTACGAAGGCCGAAGCCGGCAGATTTACAGTCTGATGCGTTTGACCACTTCGCTATCCCAGCAAAGTACTAAACTATTTTAGCACAAGCTGGGGTTGTTATCAAGAAATTATTGTCCGTAGCCTTCGAGCATAGCTGCGCGGAAGTCTTCAATTAGTTGTTGGTCCGCGGTTTCGTCTGTTGACCCTTGATAGAACCAGTCGAGTACCGCGGAGTTGTCGCGGAGCCCCATGCCATTCGTCTCGTCTAGCATCCAGACATATTTCCTGGTCGTATTGTATGTGCTGGTCTTGGTCGTGTGATCATAGTATCTATTTCTATCTGGCCTGCCGCTGAATGTTGATAGCTCGTATTCGCGATCTTTTGTTTCGTTATCGACACCGAGTATGGCCTCGACGAGGTAGGCGATAGTGCCTGTGCGGTCTGATCCTTGCGTGCAGTGGAAGTAGACGTTTTTATTGTTAATTACTGCTTGCATGAGTGTTATGAGAGAATCGCGTGTCCATTCATAGTTGTATTTTGATTGGGTTTTAGCTGAAGAATCATTATATTTGAAGTTGTAATGAATGGTCATTTTTCTAATATATTCTGGCATCTGTACCGTAGCGTCACTTTCGCGGAGGTCGAGTTCTGTTGTAACTCCTAGTTTTTCTAGAGCACTAATATCGTTTTGCGCGATGGCTTCCCCGCGTATTAGTCGTCCGTACTTAACTTTGTGCCCATCGATACCGGTTAAGCCGCCGAGGTCTCTGACGTTTCTTGCTGCCGGCAAAGTGATGACGCGAGTTTCGCCCGTCGCTTTGACATATCCGTAGACTGTTGGGTCGGTTGCTGATTCCCATTTATATAACGTGCCCGGAATCATGTTCGTAATTTTGCCGTTATCGGTAGTTACGTAGTCGGCAAGGCCTTTTATCGTTTTGTCTTCGTTGACTATGTAAACGTTTATATTGCCACTCGTTTTAGTATCATATGCCTCTTGGCGATCGCAGTAGTTCACGCCGGTGTTGTTTTTGTCATAACGATATTCGTAGTATTCTCCAGTTGTTTGATTCCAGTCTGGCGAGAGGTCTGGGCTACTGTTCATCTTACACTGGTGGCTTTCGCTATCGAAATTGTCGCGTAGATTGTTCCAAAGGGCTGTCTTACTAGTATTCCAGCTATCGATGTTTTGGTAGTAGCTTTGAATAGCGTCGCTCATTACGTTATGCTCTACGATTTCTTCAGGATCCTTTGGCTCTTCTGCTTCGAGCTTTATGTACATGTTGGACATCGTTACCGTTATAAAGCGTTTCGGGGCCATATCTGTCTTATTTGGATATGCGCCAAACCATGTAGTTAAATCGAATGTTGGACTCGTGCGTCTGTCGAGTTCTATGCGTTCTGTGCCGTTAATAGAATAGTATAGCACCCCGTCTTCCCTTATTAGCTTTATGCTTGTTGTCGTCGAGATGGCGGGAGCTGGATTTGCGCTTCTCGCCGAACCTGTTCCGTCTACGTTCGAATTTATCGTGATCGATGATGATGATCTGCGAATAATTATGCCGGGAGCTTTACCAGTCGGATCTTTTTCGCTCATGAATGTTTGTTGGTTATCATTCCAATTGCTTGCTTCTTGGACGTAGTCTTTAATTTCAAAATAAATCTCATAGTCTTTGTTTATGTTCGTAGTATTATAGAGAGCTATTCCGGTATCAATAAATTCTTTACCCGTAACGGCTGTCGTATAATTGCAAGTATTGCCTGAGACGTTCCCGTGATAGACGCCATCCGCCTTTGACGAAGCGAAAATACAATCGCCCGGATTTTGCCAGACAATTGGCATCGTATTGAATGTCCAGTGTGCATAGAGTACAGCATCGCCAGTGACTACGTAAGGCCATTCGATTTTTGTACCATTTTCCGCCTCCGTGAACCAGCCATCGAATATGTAGCCGTCACGGGTGACCTCTGGGGAATCGCTTTCTTGGAGTGTTTCGTCAACTCTTTTGTTATATGTTATATTGGACTCGTTGTTTTGTGGAACAAAGGTTAGAGTGGCGTTTACGTAGATTTCGACTGCGACGCCTACGACTTTGTTTGATTGTTTACCTACAATGTTTACCGTTGTAGTTCCCTTTGCGATTGCCGTTACAACTCCATCTCCGTTGATAGTCGCAATATCTTCGTTGCCCGTAGCGAACTCGAACTGTTCAATTTCGCTTTCGTTTTCGATTGTAATCTGGTTAGTTTCCCCAACTTCTAACGATAAGCTAGCTGGTGAAATTGCCGCCTGCGAGACGTCTTTCTTCCAATGTGCATGATACGTGACCTCGCCCATAATTGGCGTAGATGTGGTTAGTTCTTCGCCCCCAGTCTCTGTAGTAAACCAGCCTTCAAATACGTGGTTTTCGAGTGTTGTAGCTGGGAGGACGGAGATAGTGCTCCCCTCGGTGACGCCAGTAATGTCCGCTACATCACTACCGCCATGTGCATTAAAGTGGACGATATACTTCGGCAATGCGACGCTAACGTTTAGCGTTGCTTCAAGCGTCGAGCGTGAACCTACGAGAGTAATTGTTGTGCTGCCGGCTGCTACGGTTGTAATATTACCGTTTTCGTCGACAGTGACGATATTGGTATTATCGCTGCGGTACGTGAATGGCTCAAGTTCGTTTGCGTTTGTTACGTTGACTTGTGCCGATTCGCCGCGCGTGATCGAAATATTAGATACGATAGCATTCGTGATGTCCATCGTCCAGTGGGCCTCGACGTTAGTGTCGTCCGTAATAGGTGTGCTGGTCGTGAACTCCGTATCGCTGTTTTCTAGGAACCAGCCATCAAAGACGTAGCCCGTGCGAGTCGGATCGGCAGGAAGCGTTCCAATTGAGCTTCCTTCTTCGACATCGGTAATGTCGGCGATTTCGTTTCCGCCCTTGGTGTCGAAGTGAACGGTGTATCTTGGGAGAGTTACCGTGACTGGGATTTCGAAGATTTCGCCAGAGCGGCTGCCGGTGAGTACGATTTTCGCTTGGCCATTAGATACTGCAGTAACCTTGCCGTCTTGGTCTATCGTGGCGATTTGGTCGTTGCTAGACGACATAGTGAATGGCTCGATATTGTTCTTGTTGGTTATAGTTAGATATGCTTCGTCTCCGCGAGTAAGTTCGAAGGAGCTTGGCGATGCAATAGCCTGCTGAACGTTACGTGCCCATTTTGCGATGATCTTAACATCTTCGGTAGGCGTGTAGCCGTCTGAGATTTGCGTATTTCCAATGAACCAGCCATCGAAAATATACTTTTTGCGTGTCGTAACCGGGAGCGTCTCGATTGAGGTACCCTTTTCGATTTGCATTTTCTTATAGGAGTTGTCTAGGGTGCCCGATTTCGCATCAAACTCGACTTGGTAGTAATTCCAATCCATCTCGCCAAGGCGAATCGATAGATTGCTCAGTGTACCGACTAGAACATTCTTTGGTTCTGGGTCTTCGGTGCCATCATTTGGATAAGCGCCAAACCATGTGGTCTGGTTGAAGTATTGATTGAAGTCGCTGACATCCTGGAGCTCGAATAGGTTGCCGCCGTTTATCGAGATATAGACGATTCTATTGTGGCGAACGATTTTAATAGTTTGGAACTCGGTGTATGGCTTAATGTAGTTTGCCTCAAGGTAGCCAGAGCCCGTTTCGTTTAGGAGCGCCGAGCGAATGTCGATATTGTTTCCGCTCTTGCGAACAACGACGCCTGGCGATTTTGCTTGAGGAAGTGGGCTAGGTGGATTTGGGAGTTGCGATGTAGGATGCGTCGTGCTGATTTTGTTGCTAACAAAAGTTGCTTGCGCCTCAACTTGATTTGGTGAGTAGCTGTCGATATTGAAGGAGATTTCATAATCTTTATCAAAGTTTTCTGAAGTGTTGAGGGAGATTCCGGTGTCTACGAATGTCTGGCCCACAAAGTTAGTATCGCCAAATTGGCAGGTGCTGCTCGTTGTGATTGTGCCGTCTTTGCCGTTGAATATACAGTCGCCCTCGACGCTGAAAACTACTGGGAATTTGTCTTCCCATACGGCGTATAGGGTTACGGTGCCGCTGGTTGCAAGATTGATTACTTCTTCGCCATCGCTATATTCTTTTGTCGTTGCATTTGGATTTGTCGACCAGCCCTTGAAGTTGTAGCTTGCGCGCTGGAATTGGTTAGCGCTTAGATCGGCAACTTGATCGTAGGTCATGTCCTGCGGGTTCATTGAGCCGGTCGCATCGTCGGCGTTTTTATCGAATGCGATAGTGTATTTTCTTGCGGTCCACTGCGCGTATAAATGATACTCTCCGCCATCTACGCTCGTGAGATTTTGGACCTCTTCTTTATCTCCATAGCCAGTGCCGGAATCATTTGGATTTACGCTCCAGTGATCAAAGTCGTAGCCTGGGCGCGAGAAACTGTTCTCCGCAAGTGAGGTTGGTGTTTGATCGTATGTGAAACTCTGAGAAGCCGTAGCGCTGCTATTTAGGTAGTTGGCATGGAAGATGACCGCATATGTGTTTGCGCGATAGTTCGCGCCGATTGTGGCGTCTTCTGCGCCTATCGTGAAGCTTCGCGAGGCGTCAGTAACGCCGTCGGTCCAGTCGACGAAGGTATAGCCGGTTTTGCTATCGGCCGTTAGTGCGCCGGATTGCTCGAAGTAGTATTTTTGACCACTTATAAAGTCATCGCTTGAAATGGAGCCGGCATTTTCGCCAAATGTGACGGTGTACTGGTTGCGCACGTAGTAATACTCGATGAGCATTTCGCCGTCGCCTGTGATTTTCTTGCTCTGTGCAGCAGGGGCCGTGAAGCCGGTATATGTCTTGCGATCTGGCGTAGCAATGGTGTCGGTCGTGCCGGTTTCATTGTCGGTTTCAGCTAGGGTGTAATGGTCGCCGCCGCCGATATTCTGTTTGTAGTGCTTGACGGTATATGCGGTGTTCGTATTTGCGGTCCAGAAGGCATAGAGCGTAATTTCGCCTTCGGTGCGAAGATTGATGACGGATTCTTCATCGGTGTAGCTGTTGCCAGAGTCATTGCTTTCGGTGTTCCAGTGATTGAAAGTATATCCTTCGAGGACGAAGCTGTTTTTGCTGAGTGGTTTCGCCTGGTCGTAAGTCATGGTTTGCGCACTCATGCTACCAGCAGCGACGGAGCTATTCTTGTCGAAGATAATTTGATAAGTGTTCGCCTCGTAAATAGGCTTGATTGTCGTCGTTTCGGTTAACTCGATTGTGATTGGATTAGCGGTTGCGTCGTTACTCCAACGGTCGAATACGTAGCCTACGCGGTCGTTTGCGGTCAATGTAATCTTAGTGCCATATTTGTATTCGCCGGTAGGGAGAGAAGATGTGGTATTCTCGATATCGCCGAGAGCGAATGCGATCTTTTCGCGGTCATAATCGTAGATAATCTCGGTGCTGCCATCTTCGGCAACGGTTGTGGTTTTGGCGGCAGGCGCAACAAAGCCAGTATAGGCCTTCGTCGATGGCGTGACGCTATTCCCGACCACTCCGGTTTGTGTTTCAGATTCAACTATAGAGTAATCGTCGTTTTCGAGGTTTTGCTGACGGTGAATGACGGTATATTTTGCGGTTACTTCCGGTTCGGAAGGAGCATCAGGCTCGTCTGGAGTGGATGGAGTTTGGTTGTCTGACGGCTTTGTGCTTGGAGTGACGTTAGACGGCGCAACTGGCTCTACGGGGTTTTCGTCCGGTTCCGGAACCGGTTCTGGCTCCGGGTCGACATGCGGAATTGGATCGACTGGCTGTGGTTCTGGCGTTTCTCCTGGATTAATCGTGATATGGATCGGCGTGATAATAAGTAGCGGCACGAGAACAAGTGTTGAAATAAAAGACGTAATGAAGGCAAGAGATTTTTTGGTTTTAATTTGGCGAATAAGGAAAGCAATTGAAATTATAACCAATAAAATGGCTGCTATCCAACGAAGTATACCCGACGCATTTGATGCGTCAACAAAGGTATAGTACTCTGTTTTCACTTAACCTCCTAATTCTTCTTTTATTATACATTAGCGCATTGGCGCAATGCAACAAAAAAGCGCAAATGAATTTGCGTTTTTCGTTCTTCCTCGGATGGAGCCGCAAATCAGACTTGAACTGATGACCTGCCGCTTACAAGGCGGCTGCTCTACCAACTGAGCTATTGCGGCATAGGTATATTTTACACTTTTTCTAATATTTTTAAAAGCGGCTAGTTATCTTTGACGGAAATTTTCTTACGCTCGTCGCCACGAATAGATATGGATTTTGTACTGGCAGGTTTTACTTGTGCCTGCGGTCTTACTGGGCGCCGGATAATCATCCTTGGTTTAGCAACCGGTCTTGGTCCAGTGGCGACTGGACGGCGAATAATCGTCTGCCTCTGCGTGCGTGTTGCCTGACGGGCAAGCTTCTGTTCGCGGCGCTTCTCGGCAGCGGCGGCACGGTTCGCAATGCGCGTCTGTTTAGCTTCGAGGCGTTTCTGGCGGTTCTTATTTTTTTCTCTCTCTGCGGCTTCGGCACGGGCGGCTTGCAGCTCTTCGATGCGTTTGCGAGTCGCTTCTGCGTTTTCTTGATCGCCTGCGTTTTCGTAAATTTCGAGAATATAGCGTAAAACTACTGCAGTTGGGCTAAGGCTGTAAGCAGTCTCGAGCGCTTCGATTGCTTTCCCGCGTTCGCCTAGTTTTTCGAGTGCTTTTGCGTAAGCAATGTAACGACCAGGCTGGTCGCCTTCCATTTCGATGGCCTGGCTAAATGCCATGGCTGCTTGCTCGTATTTTTTCGTTTCAAAATAGATGAGGCCGACGTTGTGAATGCTCGACGCGTTGTTATCTAGGCTCTGGGCGATCTCGAAACATTCAACTGCCTCTTTGTATTTCTTTTCTTTGGCATAAATAATACCAAGGCGGTTGTAGGCTGCGGCGTTTTTTTCATCGAAACGCAAAATTGTGAGGAGCGCCTTTTCTGCCTTCATTGGCTTCTGCTCGCGAATAGCACCTTGCGCAAGCCCCCAAAGCTTTTTGATTTGTGGGTTTTTGCGAATTTCGTCGATCTCTTCTTCCTCGTCTTCTTTGCCGTAATTTGGAATAAAAAAGATGACAAATAGACATAGTAATAGTAGAAGCACTGCGGCTAACATAAGTACTATTATAGCATACCAGCGGTTAACTGGAGCTTCACGTGGCCGTTGGCGGCAAGATTATCTGAGATGGCTAGCAGTTTGTCGAGCTTTTGGAGGAATTGCGGATTCCCTGTTAGAAAATATGATTTATAAGAGAGTTCAATGGCACATTCGACGACTTTTAATGCGCCTAAGCGTGAAGATTCTTTGTTTAGCTTCGATATTTTTTCGACTAATTCTGGAAGATTTGTTTTTGTAGCCGATAAGTATTGTTTCGCCAATTTTAATACTTCTTCGTCGTAGTCAGGCGTATCCGAGATTTTCGTTTCGTTTTTTAGGCTATAATTGTTGGCGCGCGATTTGATGGTCGGCAACAGTTTGCTCGTGTTATTGCATAAGAATACGAAGTGGAGCTTGTCTTTCGGCTCTTCTAGGGCCTTTAGGAACGCATTGGCGGCGTTTGCGTTCATTGTCTCTGCGCCTTCTACGATAATATAAAAGTCGTGAGCATGCTTTGCTTCGGCGATAGTCGAGAGTTCGCGAATTTTTGTGATATCTATTGTGTTTTTATCTTCGTCCGGCTTGATATGGATCGATGCTGGGAAAAATTCTGAATAATCTGTGCCGAGCGGCAGCTCGAAAATAGAGAAGTTCTTCTTGGCGGCAATGTCGGCGATGTCGCTTAGGCTATTTAACTGCATTGCGGAATTCCTCCGGCAACGGTGCAGTAAAAGTGACGCGTTTGCTCTCCGGAATTGTGATCTCTAGGCTTGCGGCGTGGAGGTACATGCGGTCGGCTTTTGGCGACTTTGGGTTATAGACTTTATCGCCGAGGATTGGCGTACCGATATGGGCCATATGGATACGGAGTTGGTGCGTGCGGCCGGTGCGAGGTCTGAGTTCAACGAGGCTATAGCGGTCATTGTCTGCGATAACTCGGTATTCCGTGATAGCTTCGCGCCCATTTTGGTCTGGGATAAAAGTCGTCGGCTTTTTGAGATTGCGCGTTAGCGGAACGCTGATGATTGCGTGGGGCTGTTTTGGATGCCCGACTACTACTGCGTAATATGTTTTATGCGTCTTGCGGTCGGCGAATTGTTTTTGAAGTTTTGATTTAGTTTCTGGATTTTTTGCGACTGCAATAATACCTGAAGTATCGCGATCAAGACGGTGAACCGGCTCACCGAAATCGTCAATTGAAGTTTCTGCTAGATAGGCGCCTTTTTTGATCGAAAGCATCCCGGCTGGCTTGTTAAACACGACGAGATTGTCGTCTTCATATACTACTGGTGGGCGTTCGGAACCGGATTTTGGCTCTACTAGTTTGATTTGCACCTCTTCCTCTAGCGACAAGAGCATATTAGCTTTTTTAACGATTTCTTCCCCAACGGTAACTGCTCCAGTTTTGATGAATTTTTGGATTGTAGCGCGGCTGTAATGCGGATATTGTTCCAGCAAAATCATATCGAGGCGACGCTTTGGTGTCTCGATTTGTTCTTCTTTCGTGGCAATGTCGCCGTTGATTTTGCGCGACATTTCCGGTTTGCTGAATTTCTTGGCCATATATCTGTTATTTTACAATTTTCTTGGTCTTTTTGCGAGCATGAGCGGTTTTCTTAGGTTTGTATTTTGTGTCTTTATATAGTTTCTGAATTTCGCGATACGCGTTGTCGTAGCTTGATTTGTAGTTCGGGAAGGCGCTAATTAGGCGGCGCTGTGGGTAGGTGAGGATATGGCGTGTTCGCTTATTTAGCTCGGCGAGGAACTCTTTTTTGCCCTTCTGGATGAATTGAATGACCGCGCCCTGTCCTAGTGTGGTCTGAAAGTCCTTGAGAATTCGAGTAAATTTCGCAAAGCTATTGTTGGTTGAAATGACGTCAAGTGCGAAAATGGTTGCGGCTACGATAGCGATCGTGTCTTTGTGGCTAAATCCCTCGACAAATCCCAAAACATATTGGTGGCAAAAATGAATTCCGACTGCACCGACTGCAAAAGTAGCATATCCAGATAGGCATACGCGCCCGTTAATATTGAAAGGTTTTTTACTATAGTCCCACCAGCGCGCATGAAATAAGAGTTCCATAACATACGATGTGGCATATTCTAGAATGCATGCGATTAGGCCGCCGAGTAAGAATAATACTATTAAGTTGTCGCCAAAGAAGTGGTCGAGGAGCACAAATAGCAGTGCTCCTACGCCGTAGATTGGGCAGTATGGTCCATTCAGGAAGCCGCGGTTCGTGATTTTGTGGTAGAAAACTATAGACATAATTTCTTCCCAAATCCAGCCCCCGATACTATATATCAGGAAACAAAGAAATAGACTACTTATCATGGCGGATGAACTCTATAGTTTTATCATAGAGAGGCTTCGAGAAGGTCTCTTTTGCGGAGCAGATTTTATCGGCAATACAAAGGATGACGCCTTCGCGGTATCTTGGTGGACGAATATTGAGTGGGAACATGTGGCGTGCAATCATATTAGCGGTGATAGGTGAGATTGCATAATCGTCTGCGGCGTTTTTTAGCGCCCGGTCGGCGTGACGATAGCCGTGTAGCTTGTCACCTTTTTTATGCCAATCATACAGGAAATAATCGTGTAGTAATGCGCCGCGTACGAGCGCTTCGTAATCGTACTTTAGGTGGGTTTTGCGTGCGAGATAGACGCAGAGGCAAGAGACGCTAATCGAATGCTCGAGAACGCTAACGTCGCCGTGCTGGATATAATCGTTGCTCGTCGCGAATGTTTTGGAGCCTAGAATATCTTCGCCGTAATATTTGACGGCGCTAGCGGTGTCGAGCTGTTTCGATATGCGTTTACGCATTATTAGCGAATGAGCCCCACGGCGCGTTGAACTTCGGCTAGTTTCGCTTTTGCGACTTCGTTTGCGTATGCTTCGCCTTCTGCGAGGTAGCGTTCGACATCTTCATCGCTAATCTTAGCTACCCTCTCTTGAAAATCGGTTAGGAAGCTCTTTACGACGTCTGCGACGTCGCGCTTCAGGTCTCCATAGCGGTCGAGACCGGCGTACTGAGTAATGACATCGTGGATATCTTGGCCAGCGAGCATTGCCTTGATGGTCATGAGGTTACTAATGCCTGGTTGGTTAACCATGTCGAAGTTTATCTTGCCGATACTATCGGTAGTCGCTGACATGATTTTCTTTGCTGCTTCTTCTGGATCGTCATTAAGGCTAATCTTTGACTTCTCGTTCGTGCTGGACTTGCTCATCTTCTTGCTTGGGTCGGTGAGGCTGCGAATGCGGAGCCCGTTTTCAAGATGCATGAATTTGACCTGCTCTCTTTCTGGGGCTGGAATTGTGAAGATTTCTTTGCCGAACTTATTGTTGAAGCGCGTTGCGATATCGCGAGCGAGTTCGAGGTGCTGGAATTGGTCCTCGCCGAGCGGGATGTATTTTGCGTCGTAAAGCAAGATGTCTGCTGCCATCAAAATTGGATAGTTGAAGAGGCCGACTGTAATTGCGTCTGCGTGTTCTTCGGATTTTTCCTTGAACTGGGTCATGCGGCTAGCTTCACCGAAGTAGGTGAAGCAATCAAGAATCCAAGCAAGCTCGCTGTGAGCCGGAACGTGGCTTTGGCGGTAGACGTGGATATTTGGGTTATTGACGTCGAGGCCGGCGGCAATGTAGTATTTCACGCCCTTGATGACCTGCGCGTAGAGCTTATCGTGGTCGATTGGCGTAGTAAAGCTATGTAGGTCCGGCACGAACATATTAATCCGGCTGTCCGCCGCGTGTTCGTTGGCTAGGTTGATCATGGTTTTGTATGCGCCGATAAAGTTGCCGATAGTTGGCTCTTCGTTCGCGCGTATACCTGTAAGAATTGTCTGCATTATTGCTGTATCCTTCTATTATATCACATTTTGTATTATTTTGCAAGCATGAGCGACTATTACGTCGCGGACGTATCTGTTAGGCGCGAGGCCAATGCGGTATAAATGCGGATAGATTTGTCATAAGAATATTATAACACAACAGACTAATCGCCCCAATCGAGCTCGCTGCCACATTTCGGGCAGAACTTCATTGATCTGCTAATTTCTCCGCTACAGTTATTGCAGCGTATTACGATTGCTGTTGATTTTTTTGTTTTGCTTGGGACGCGATATTCCAATACGCTATCGCTATCGGCTACCCGCTTGCTTGCATGCGTGTTGCCGAACCACTTCTTTGCCCCGTCTCCACTGATGAAGTATAAGCCGTAAATCATATAGAAGCAGAATGCGGCTAGATAGAAGCATGCTGCTACGGTATATACGGCATTTAGAATGTCTATCGAGCCGCTCGATAATGAGTAGCGGTATGTGTATGAATTGACTTGGCCTAGCGCTATCATACAGAAGATAGTGATTATCATAGAGATAACGCTAATAACTATGTGCGAAATAGCGACGAATAGTCTTGCGGATTTTCCGCCCACTAGTATCATGGATATGATTGTATAGATAAGCCATATCATCGTTGTCATTAGCACGACTGGCGTCGAAGAAGAATATGTCCCGTAGCTACTATAGGATACGATGTTGGAGATGAATGAATAAATGAAGAAAATGCCAAATAGCGAGCTCATTACGAACCAAAATATTATCGCTCCGCTCATCGATGTTTGTCCGCTAGCCGTTCGGCTTGCGCGTGGCTTAATTAGTGGTGTTTCTCCGTCCATGTTACTCCTTTATTTAAAATATGCTTTTACTTTCTTCGAAATAGTGAAATACAGGCCGTAGCAGAGAAAATATGCGATTGGGCCGGCGAGGAGGAAGGTCATAATTGGAATGCCGATCAGGCCTGCTCTATCGCAGGTGCTGTTTGCCATGCATTGCGCACCGGCGATATAGAAGAATAACAAGTAGCCGCCTAGTATTGTAGATACGACTAGGTGCGTAATCCCGATGTATAGCCTGCCTACGCGCGCAATGGTGAGGCCGATGCAGGATAAAATAAGAGCGAGTGCTCCGACGATGATTGCTGCCCCCAGAGGATACTTAATGTAATCTCCGAATGGAACAAGTACCGATATTAGCATTAGGATTGTCATGATAAACCACACGACGATTCCGGTTGGCATTTTTGGCTTGTCCTTCATGATTTTTTCTCCTTTTTATATTTATTATGCTCTTTTTCGCCGAAATATTCTTTAGCTTTTTGCGAGAGCAGAAAATAGAAGCAGAAAATTGCAAAAATAATTGTCGTAGATAGCATGTAGGCTACTATTGCCCCCTCTATACCGCCGAGTACGCCGCAAGATCCACTGCAAGTCAGCGCGCCTATTCCGTTGCTGAAAAACCATATTAATATGTTTTTTGGCACTACGTTAAGCATGAACAGCGTACAGATTGCGCTGGCGAGGAGGCTTAAAACTGCCGTTATCTGTCGGTTGCTGTGGTCGAGGATTAGTTTCGTGCATGTCAAGATGAGTGCGAGAATGGCGAGATAATACGGAATGGTATCTATTTTATGACTTGATATGGAGTGAAGTATTATTGCTCCTATGATTACAATAGTTCTTAGCGTCGCAAAAATATACCACATTGTGACCGGGATAGGTGTTTCTATTTCCGGAACTAGTGCTTTGGCCCTTCTCATATGCCGTAATTATATCATAAGAATTTTTGGCATAAAAAATGGTGGAGCACAGGAGATTCGAACTCCTTACCTCTTCTATGCCATAGAAGCGCTCTACCAAGTGAGCTAGTGCCCCAACGGGTTATATTATACCATAACCCAGTGTTTGGCGGAAGCCTTTACCGCCCGATGAAGTAATAATCTTCGAAGTCGTAGCCGTTTTCTTTCAGGAGGGCTTTTGCCGTTTCGTCGCTGCCTGTGTTGTCGGTTAGCTTTAGGCAAATGATTTTTTTACAATCTTCGTTTGTCGCATCCTCAATGAGCGTTTCACTCCCCGACATACCGCCAGTTCGGCCGTTGCTACCGCTAGTGTATCTAGACAGAGGTAGAATTGACCTGATGCTGACGATCCTCTCTTGTTCCTGAATGAATTTATCGGCGTCCTCGTCGGCGATGAGCTTGAGTATTTCGTAGCTAGCTTTATCGTCCTTATAATAATCGAGGCTTCCATCCTGCGTTAGATAGGCGTAAACGGTGGCTGTTTTATGCGATTCGAGATCGACAGTAAACTCTTTTGTGTCCATCCCGTCTTTGCTAATGCGAATGTTCACTTTGCCCGGGAACGTGTCGATTGTTCCGCTTCCCTTGCGACTACCGTTAATGTATACTTCAGCATCCGTCGGCGCAACGATAATTGTTAGGCGTGCATTTTTGAATATATTGTAGAGTATTGAGCCAATAATGATTAAAACCGAGAGCGACGCGACGGCAATTAGGATCGTTTTTGTTCTGTTGCTGAATCTCATTAGATACCTCCATCGCACATTCGTGGAATGTTAATTGTGATTTCTTCTGGGTTGTAACTTCTGTCTCGGAGCCAATCGTCGACGACTTCTTTGGCCTCATCGTATATTTCCTGCTTATCGCAACCGTTGACGTAGATGAAATAGCCGCCCTCGACTTCCTTATAGACAAATGAGAACTTGATACCCTCGTAGGTCTCCAGTGTCACTGGGAGATATTGTTGAGGCAAGGATTTGATATTCTCGTATTTCGGCATGTTTTTCCTCGATTGATATGAGAATACCTCATTGTTTTTGTCGGAAATTATAAGATCGAACGAACCGTCGCGGTTATCCGTAATGATCATATTGAATTGGACGCCATTATCAAGCTGCGTATCGTATCGGAGAGTGTTGTTGTCGACGGCTGCGGTTTTGTCGCGGTAGCTCATGCTCTTCGATTTCGGATAGGCAAGGCTAATATATTGCTTGATTGCTGCCATAGAGTTGACCTGCGTTTCGTCGGTTAAGCCAGCGTCTTTGTAAGCCTTTTCGAAGCCGATTAATGCTAATGAGGTATCTTCGGGCGCGCCGGTGTTTCTTGATGCCATTGATGTATTTGATACCGCGTCATAGAAATTCCCGTCATCGGCGTTGCCGCTGATTGTAGCATAGGCGACGATTACGGCGACTAGCGCGATACTAATTGTTGCACCGACTAGGATGGTCTTCAGTGCATCTGAATCTATCTTGAATGTCCTCATTGTTTTATCCTTATAAACGTTCTAGCGCCAGTGTTGTGCGGTAGGATATCTGCGCCGTCCCAGTCCTGTTCGAGTGAGATCTTCTTGCCTCTACCTTTTGAATCGGCTACAAGCCAGCGCCCCTCGGCGGTGATTCCGCGGATACCAATACAGTGGCCTCTCTCTGAGAACACTTCATGGTGGCCGCCGCACATCCAGACAACCCACCCCTCTCGGAGTTTATTACTAATTTGTTCTGCGTTATCGGTTTTCGAGCTTACTGCTTCTAGCCGCACCGAAAGGCCTTTGCTTTCGCTTACGGAGTTGGCGTATTCCACGGCGTGCTCACCGACTAGTGTTGAGCTACCGACGCCGCATATATGATCGCCGCGATTCCCGAGAGTTGTGCACATTTCTCCTGGATCGATTACGATGCCTGTTAGCATTGTGGTTAGCATTGCCGCCGACGTGCAGCCGCAGCCAGAGTCGCAAATTGAGCTACTACAGCTTCCCCAAGTCTTGCTTCCCCATCTCTCGTCACATTGGCCCCACCACTCAAACTCACGTTGCATTCCGCTGCCCTCGCCGCAATCGTCAGCTTGTTTTTCTGCGGCGGTTTGGAATTCGCTGAATTTGTCGGACATAAACTTCCAGATATTGCCTGGGCCTGTCTTCGTGGTGGATGGAGCATGCATTTGGCCTAGAATGCCGCTATAGCCCTTGAAGTCTGACTCTCCGAGTCTTGTCGGGCTCGCCCAATCAACGGTGCTCTTTATATCGACGCCAAGATGTTTGCAGATGCCGAAGATGAGTTTTGCGAGATACTCCCAACCATCTTCGCCGAAGTTATCTTCTTTCGGGATGTACCATGGGCTCGAAGACTGTGAGCTGCTAGCGTAGCCAATAATTGCGATTTGCACGCCAGCAACAGTGTCCGTGCCTTCCATCGCAGCTGCAGGTTTATCGATTGAATAATGCTGGTAAACACGCTTTGATTTTAGATCGACAGTGAAGTGAGGTGGCGTTTTTGATGCGCTGTATAGCCCAACGCCGTAGCTTCCCGCGCCTTCGTCTGTTGATTCTGTGCTGAGGAGCGTGATTTTATTCGCGCCCATATTGCCGCTCGGCTTATTTGTTTCGTAGTTGAGGGTCGGCGAACTGTCTTCGACGGTAATGCCGCCGGCTTCTGGAGTCCCCTTAGTAAAGCCATCCATGCCGCTCGTAATCCAGCCACTACTCCATTTGATATCTACGGTCGTCTTTGTGTTGCCTGCTTCAGCCGTCTTTTCGGCATTAAAGTCGGAATCTGGCTCGCCTGAGGTATAGCCGAATGGGTCGCCTTTCTTTTCTACGTCGTCCGCCCATGCGTAGAATGTGAATGTGGAGCCGTATTTATTGTGTATGATTGTTGTTCCGCGGACATACTTGCTTCGGTCTGTTTTATCGATTTCTGTTCCATTATTTTTTGCGGTCTCGATATCGCCAATCATGTCGTGCTCGTCAATTTGCGGCGGCAATGTTCGATTCCCGTTATTCAAGATGTCTTTTGCTGCTTCGAGCTCTTCGTTGCCGAATGCCGGATTATGGCTTTCGTTGTAGGCTGCGACCGTGTCGGACGCAAACCATTTGCCGTTCTTGACGTAGTCGATAAGGTCGGAATAGTTTCCGCCTTTCTTTTCGTATAGATTTGCCATAATCGACACCTCTGATTTGACTGCCCTTAGTGTTGAACCGTTTTCGTGCTCTGCCATGGACAGTATGCCGCGGAGTTGTGCGTCGGTGAAGTTGTACTTTTTGAAATTCGTCGATGCCTTGTTGTTTTCGCAGTTTGTGCCTGTGGTGCCGCCTGTGGTGCCGCTGCCAAAGGAAGTTTTGCCTTTGAACTGGTTATAAACTGCCTCGGCGAAGCCTTCGCGTTTCGTCTTCGAGTCGCCAGCTGGGATTTCCATTTGCTCCATCCAATAATCAGCGGCGGCTTTTGCGCTCGTCTGGTTCTTGATGCCTTTGGCGTCACCATTCTTTGGGACACCGTATTTTTTCATTGCTTTGCCCATGACGACCTGGTCGATAATCGTAATCTGGGTTGAGTAGAGGCGATTAGCGGTCGATTCGTCGACTTTCTTTAGGAAGCATTCGCCATCGCAGTAATTACTACTACCGTTCGTGCTATATGTGAATGGATCCTGGAGGACGGAAAGGAGATCTGGGGCATGTTCGTTATAATAATCGTCTAGAAGTTGATAATAGGTATAGTAGGTAAAGCCGATTAAGCCCATACCCATATTGTGCGGGTTGCTTTGTCCGAGCTCTTTGAAGGTCGCGCCCCAGTATGATTTCTTCGATGCTTCCCATTGAGCTGGATTATAGTTACTTTCCGCTTCGATGTTGCCCATGATCCCAGCTACGGCTTCATCGCTATATCCGAGTGATTTGAAACCAGACCAGACTTTCTCTTTGGCAGTAGTGCCGGAGATAACGGCTTCGCCACTATTGCACGAACCCCCGATGGCGCCGGTTAATGTGCTCGCGTAGAGAGCTTTTTCTGCGTCAGTAGAGGGGAGTATGTTGTTTGCGGAATCACTCAATGTAGCATTTGCGCTCTTTGCGGCTGATGCCCAGTCGGCGATTTTGATTTGGCTGTTGCTTTTTGCTGTAGATTTCATCTGGCTGGCGGATGATTCGAGTGTCGAGGCTGAGGCGCCTGTAGAATATGGCGTTACGAGGACAAGTGTTTTGCTCGTGCCGACCACTGCGAGCAAATCATTAATCTGGCCTGCCGTGATGCTCGAGGTATCGCTCTCGCCCAAGGCGAATACCACAACCTTCTTTGTGCCTGTCGTGCGGAGCGCCGTAATACCCTCATCCCACGTACGATTTGCGGCGGCGTTGATTTGACCATCTGGTATATCCGAATATTTTTCCTTGATTTTTGCCTTGACGGTCGAATCATTTACGATTGAGCCGCCAATGATGACTACATCTTGGCCTGACACGCTAGTGCACTCTACCTTACAGTCGCCTTTGCAACGAGGATCGTAGAATATAATGTCGTTATTTGCAAATTTTTCCAAGAAACTGTCTACTGAATCTGTAGCAGCAAATATATTTGCGCTCGGCAAGAAGGCTAGAAGCGCTGCTAAGAAAAAGCAAAAGGACGCATTAAAAATACGTTTACGTGTCTCCCACATCCACTCTGTACCTCTCATATTACTTATGATTATATCAAAATATTGAGTATTTTGTACAAAAATACCACCCCAAATGGAGTGGTATTTTTTGTCCGAATTGGCGTTTTAGCGCTTGGAGAACTGTTCGCGTTTGCGAGCACTGCGGAGACCGTAGTGTTTGCGTTCCTTTTCGCGTGGGTCGCGCTTCATGAGGCCGGCCTTCTTGAGCACTGGGCGGAATTCTGGGAATTCTGCAACGAGTGCGCGAGAGATAGCGAGCTTGATTGCGTCAACCTGACCTGCGACGCCGCCGCCCTTAACTAGGATGGTGATGTCGTATTCCTTCTGCTTCTGAGTAAGAGCGAGTGGATCAGTGATTTCGGCCATAAGAGTCTTGTTTCCGGAGAGGAATTCAAGAGCTGGCTTGCCGTTAATCGTGATATCGCCTTTGCCCTTGTAGAGGCGTGCGGTTGCGGTTGCGGACTTGCGGCTACCGTCACCGTAGGTGTATTTTGCGTTCTTAGCTGGCATTACTTAATCTCCTTTGGCTGTTGTGCCGTGTGGGCATGTTCTGCGCCGTCAAAGACGCGGAGACGTGCGAGGCGATCAGCTGCTAGTTTATTCTTTGGCATCATACCCTTGACTGCCTGCTCGATAGCGAGGCTTGGATCTTTCTCGATGATTTCCGCGAGGGTGAGGTCAGTAAGACCACCTGGGAAACCGGAGTGGCGATAGTAGTGCTTGTCGGTCATCTTTTCGCCAGTAACCTTGAGGTCCTTGGCGTTAATAACGACGACGTAGTCACCATTATCGATATGTGGGGTATAAGTAACCTTTGACTTGCCCATAAGCTTGTCGGCGATTACGACTGCGAGTTTGCCAAGTGGCATAACGCTGGCGTCGATAATCCACCATTCGCGCTTAATTTCGGAGGACTTTTGGCTGTAAGTTTTCATTACTTAGTCTCCTTCTTGGCTGGCTTTGCTTTTGGCTCTGCCTTTGCCTTTGGCTCGGATTTAGCTTCCTTTTCCTTGATTTCGTCAACAAAGGAAATCGTTGCCATCTCAGCGTTGTCGCCGCGGCGGAAACCGGTACGCTCGATGCGTAGGTAACCACTGTTGCGCTTGAGCTGAGGAGCAATAACGTCGACGAGCTCGTTGCCGATCAACTGGTCGTTAATGCGAGCAATGACGAGGCGGCGAGATGCGAGATCACCCTTCTTAGCGATGGTGATGAGCTTCTCGGCTGGGCGACGGATTTCTTTTGCTTTTGCCAAGGTGGTGCTAATCGATTTGTTCTTAAACAAGGAGCGCATCAGACCGCGTGTTAGTGCAGTGCGTTGGTCGGTTTCGCGACCGAACTTGCGCCCTTTATAACCATGACGATGCATTTAAATCTTTAACTCCATAAGTTTTTCGCGAACTTCATCGAGAGCCTTAGCGCCGAAGCCCTTGAGCTCTTTGAGATCGCTTTCTGATAACACGACGAGGTCGCGGACGGTGTGAATGTCATTGTTGAGCAATGCATTTGCAGTGCGTGCGCTGAGGCCTAGCTCCTCGATTGGGAGCATAAGACCGGACTCGTCTTCTGCGGCTGCTGCGGTAGGTGCTGGTGCGGATTCGACCGTGGTGCTACCGGC
>CAMZEA010000002.1 GCA_947305655.1 uncultured Candidatus Saccharibacteria bacterium
CCTCCGCAGCCGCCGCCTCCGCCGCCGCCGCCTCCGCCGCCGCCGCCTGCACAAGCGCCGCCGAAAGCCGATCTAGAATGACCTACTGTCGTTCCACCATAAGGTGTACGTGAAGAATGAATTCTTGCCATAAATATACCTCCTAGAGAGAATTTTGGTCATTTTTCTCCGCCCTACCACACAAATTAGCGCGAAGATTTCAAGAAATGGCAAAGAGGCCAATCGTCATAAAAGAACTATGGCTCCCCCATTGCCTTTATAATATAATTTTCTTGATTATTAGTCAATAATCTTTTATTCCCCACTGTCGCCGGAGGAATCCGGGCAGCTGCCACTCTCGGATTTGAGGGTTTTGCTCGAGACGTCCCAATAGGATGTCGAGTAGGTACAGTTGTTCGTGACGTAGAAGTCTTTTTGGATGCCATTCGCATTGTTCGGATCAGTCATAGCGAGCGCATAGTTTGCAATCGGGAAGTACGTATCGACTAGCTCTACGCGCGCTTCAATGCGACGGAATAAGTCATTCGCGCGGCCAGTAGAGTCGACGGATGGCTGAACATTCGAGAATTGGACGGACGAACAGTTATCGACCATCTGGCTATCTACTTGAACCTTATCAAACAGCGACTTACTGTTATCGTGGCACTTCCACATCTTCACGCTAACCTCGGTGGAAGGAGCCGCGTATGGGAGATTCAAAACTAAGAAAGAGGTGGAATAGTTGCGCTCGTTGCCGCCAATTGGGTATGGAACAACGAAGTCGGCCTGGCAGGCGTAGCCGTCAGCCCATTCCTCATTGCCGAGCGTACAATAAACATCAATAGGAGTATTGAAATGCTTGTTTGCAGAGTCAACAATCGCATGCTCAGGAAGGCTATTAGAATAATGATGTTCGTTCTCATTTAAGTTGCGCGCAGTTTTGAGGTTGGAATTCATGGAAGGACGAAGCAGCAATGTACCGCGGTTGCTTCTGTTACCGCTTTTATCGCTGACATAGAACTGATCCATAGTGAAGGTCTGCGCAGTTTGAATCATTGTACTTTGGAGCACTGGCGGGACAATGCCGCTGTAGTTTGCGACAAATGAGTTTTTATATGTATCATTCCCTGCGACATATTCGTTATTATTGGAGCGCAGGTCGCCAGTAAGGTTCGTTAGACCATACCATTCGGATTTGAGCGTATTGTCCGGAGCGACCACGCGATAATCGTCGGTGCTAAACCACTGGAGCGAGATGCGATTCATGCGGTTCTGCTCAGTTCCATCAATAGCGCGGAGTGGAATAATTTTTGTCGGATTATTATCATTAAGAGTGGCAATATAATCGTCCGTAAGCGTATCAATTTTTACGCAAGTATAAGCCTGGTCAAAATTCTGAGCGCTCTTCGTTGCTCCGCTAGCCGAGCTATTCGTCTGTACCAAGGTTTCGTTTTCGCCCGCGTTGTAGTGGAGAAGCTTGCGGATAATGTCGCAGTCTTTCGCAGTGTTTTCGGCAGCTTCAACAGACTGGAAAGCGTCAAGATACTCTTGGCAGTTTGAAAGATAGTTGATGTTGTTGAGACAGTTTTGGAAACGAAGAAGAACAATTTTTGCGTCCTCGACACCGGCGAGAGACGAGTTGTAAGCCGATTGCGACAGACTGTAGTTAATCGTACGGAGCGATTCCGCAAGCATAATACGAACGAAGCTAAGCGCAATTACGCCGAGCAAAGTCGTCGTGAATATGACAATGTAGATTGATGCCGCTGCTTTTCTTGTCTTCATGGTTACCCTTATTGTATCATTCTCCGTATTGCTTTATACCCGCTTCGCCAGTTGCGCGCGCAGAAAAGTTGAACTTGTTCACCGCGCAGTAATCAAAACCGTTCAACGAAAAGTCGGTGCCGTCGAGGTTCCCCTCACCGCTGCAGTAATCGCCATTTGATTGGATATTCACGCCGCCATGGAGAGTCGCAAGGATAAATGAACCGGAGAAGAAAATTTGTTTCGTAGTGTCATTTTGCGTAGCTGGCAGAATGCGTAGATCATAAACCGCCAAATCGTTTTCGTCGTGGCTAATGAGCTCGACAACATCATCGCTAGATGCAATATCGCTAAGGTCGAAAGTATACGCACCAGACTTGTGGTCGGTATTGGCAGCAGGCGCAAACGTGTAGCCATCGGCCGCCATCGGCTCATGCGCACAAGCAAAGCGCTGGCGATCAACGAAGCGGGCCAAGCGAGGCACAATTGTTTGGCCATCCTTAGTAGTTATCCTAAAGACGTCCGTGGCGTCGTCGTCCTTGCGAAGATTCTCGGCAGTATTCCAGACATAGCTATAAGCTCCCGTACAAAAGACGCCGGCGGTTTGTTTGCCATTATCTTCTACGCTCAAATAATAATTCGCATGAGCCTCAGCAACGGCCTTCGCCGAAACGGACGAACCGCTCGCGTTGTTGGTAACGGCTGGGTTAATTTCAGTGTCAGTAGGAGCGCCATTAATCGTGCGTGTCATATCGGAGATTATTTCGCGACCAGTCGAGTTAACTGCGCGAAGTGCGAGACCCTTCTGATAGATATTAGTTATACGCATTACGAGCGCAGCAATGCCAAGTAACATCGTTCCAAGAAATGCCATCGAAAGCATCAATTCGATAATGGTGAAGCCGCGAGTCTTTTTCATTATTCAAGCACCTCCGGATTATATAGACGAACAACGGTCGTGAGCGTTGACGGAACTCGAGTACCGGCACTCTGCCAGCAAGTACGAATATAGAAATCATAGTAATCGGAGCGAGCGGTATTTTCACCGTTATCGCCTTTGTTTCCAGCAACGTCAATCCAAATGCCTTCGGCAGTTGCGATACGGTTATATAGGTTGTTGATATTTTCGCCCTTGTTCAAATCTATACCTTCAGTCGTGTCGGAGGTGGATCCGCCTTCTTTGCGATATATAATGCGCGGATAAAGCGAAGGATCGGAGAACTTGCCAGGATTATTCTTGTATAATACGGCAACCTCATTTTCCACAAGATTATTATAGTTCGAGCCCATGTAGCTATCGACCTTTTGAGGAAGAACCATGCGCGTATTTAAGATGAAGGAATTAAAGTATGCCAAATGCCCCGCATCATTCGTCGTAGAGGTTGGATTCAAGTAGGCGGCCTCGCAGCTATTAATATCATTAATGTCAAAACTATTACGACCGTCGCTATTCGCCGTATCGACGCGTTCGAGCGCAGACGGTTTGTTCGCCTTTTTTACGATTTTATTCCAGAGATATTTGAAGTTACTTTCATCGTTTGTCATTTGACGTTCGGCGACATAGCTATGATGAATGAAACGAAGAGCCTCAGCCTGAGCGTCAATTTCATTGCGCGCCATTGCTACTTCTAGTGTACGTTGCGCCGTGTTGATGCCGTCGTTCATGAGATTAATAGACAACAACGCGACGACAGCAAAAATCGAAATAGAAAGCATCACTTCAATCAACGTGTCGCCTCTTCTCGTCATTAGTCGCAACTCTCCTCGTCGTCATCCATATCGACTAGCTCGATGCCGGTCTGCGAATGAGCGTTTTTTACAATACGGATCATGCGGCGATGGTTTGCAAAAGTCTCTGCGCCATCGTTGTTGACACAAATTTTTACTTCTTCTTGCTTGAATTTATCGGCGCTAATACTGCCATAGACACCAACGCGGTCGAGAACATCAGCAGCATAGGCTACGCCGGAATTATTGCTGTATTTTGTATAGTCGACAGGTTCTGTGCCATCCATAATCAGCCCGTCCATAATAAATGTCCGGATTGATCCATTGCGCGGAGAACGGAAAATTAATAATGTTTTTTGGAAAGTCGATAGGTTGCCGTTTGCGTCTGCTGGGTTCACAAAAGATGTTCCCCACTTCAAGTGCGTCGTCGACGGAACGTCGACGGTCGAGACTAAACAGTCCGCCGCGTTCTTTGCGCACTGGACGGCAAGATTATTTGCATTAAGCTCTTTTAGGATTTCTAGATCATGCTTCGCACTAAGGCCATCGTGGTTTTCCGAATCTTTTAGCGCATCGGCATAATCTTCGCCAATAAGCGTTGTGGTTTGAATCTGGTCGCCATTAATAGAAACAACCGCGCCATATACGACGCATTGCGTACGACCGCGGCCGCTGTTGTAGGCCTGCGAAATACTCGAGCTATCGAACTGACCGGAAGTTAGGCCGCCACAAACGCCCTTTCCATTGTCGCGAAGCTGGACCTGAGTGTCAGAAACAAATGAATATGCGTCACGGAGCGCATCGACGGCATCTTGCACGGCGTCTTTGTAGCGCTGGTTAGCAATGCTAGAGCCGGTGCCAGCAAGAATTCCGACCAACAAAAATCCGCTCAATGCCAAGAATAGCATCACTTCAATGATAGTGAAGCCTTTTAGCTTCTCCCTCGAGACGATGCCCATGCTTATATTATACATAAGCATAAGCAAAAAAGCACGGTTTTATTGATTCGGACCGTGCTTTTTGACTAATTATTTAGCGTATTCAATCGCGCGAGTTTCGCGAATGACATTAACCTTGATGACGCCAGGATACTGCATCGTGGCTTCAATCTTGTCGGCAATATCGCGAGCAAGCTTCAAGGCAGAAAGATCGTCAATCTGCTTTGGCTCGACAATAACGCGGACCTCACGACCGGCGGAAATTGCGTAAGCCTTGTCGATGCCCGGGAAGCTAGTAGCGACGTTTTCGAGAGCCTTCATGCGCTCAGCAAAGTTCTCTGCGGAGATATTGCGTGCGCCTGGACGAGCAGCGGAGATTGCATCCATGATTTTCACAATCACAGCCTCCGGCGTGGTCGGCTCAATATCGTTATGGTGAGCAGCAATGGCATGCGTAATGCGTTCATCCATGCCATACTTCTTAGCAAGCTCGGCGCCAATATCGGCGTGCTTACCTTCAATCTTGTGCGTGACGGCCTTGCCCATATCGTGGAGCAAACATGCGGTCTTCGTAATCTGAACGTCGGCACCAATTTCTTCGGCAATCATGCCGCCCATGTGGGCCATTTCAATGGAATGAAGAAGAACGTTCTGGCCGAAGCTAGTGCGGAACTTCAATTCACCGAGAAGATGGAGAATTTCGTTTGGAATGCCAATGACGCCAACTTCGCGAGCGGCGTCTTCGCCGGCGCGAACAACTTCCTTTTCGATTTCGCGGTTAGCCTTCGCAACGGCTTCCTCAATGCTAGATGGATTGATGCGGCCATCCTTCATGAGACGTTCAAGCGCGTAGCGAGCGACCTGGCGGCGAATTGGATCGAAGGAGCTCAAAACAACCATGCCTGGGGTATCGTCAACGAGAACATCGACGCCAGTAGCGTGCTGAAGCGCCTGAATGTTGCGACCTTCCTTACCAATGATACGACCTTTCATGTCGTCATCAGGAAGCTTGAGGCTCGTGACAGTACGATCAGCGGTGACTTCGGAAGACATGCGCTCCATCGTAGTAAGAAGGATGGATTCGGCGGTTTCTTCAATATGGTCATGAAGAGCTTTTTGCTCTTTGACGACGAGCTCAGTTAAATCATTCTTAATATCACGCTCGGTCATCTGCATGAGCTTTTCTTTGGCGTCGGCTTTAGAAAGACCTGCGATTTTTTCGAGCTTTTCCTGAGCCTTTTCGCGAATAGCACGGACCTCATCCTTGAGGCTTTCGAGTTCACCTTCTTCCTTGCGAAGGTTTTCGGACTTCTTGTCGATTTGGTCGAGCTTCTTGTCGAGCAACGTTTCGCGCTCAGCGAGACGATCCTCAGTTTTCTTCCATTCTTTGCGACGATCGGACTCTTCTTTTTGAGTCTTGTCATGGATTTCGGTCGCTTCTTTTTTCGCACCAAGAACGATCTCGGATGCTTCGTGTTTCGCTTTGCGAATTAATTCATCGGCCTTGTTCTGGCCACCTTTTTCTTTTCGTTTGTTCTGTGCGTAGGTAATACCAACGCCAGCACCGGCGCCAACGATAAGCGCGGCAATAGCAGCAATCACTATCTCCATACAACCTCTTTCTGTGTTGAATAATTAAAAACGAATAATCAAATCCCCCTAAAAATATTTTATCACGCCAACTATTTTTTTGGTGGAGTAATATTTGCTGGGCGGCCGTATTCTGGCAGGATAATCTCGACTTTTTCGTCCCGCTGATTATAGAGTGGAATTTCTAAATCATGGGCAAGCGAATTGACGACGGTTGCGCCAATGCGAAGGCCCGTGAAACTGCCCGGACCGGCCATGAATTTGATTGATTCTAAATCATGCCAATCACAGTTGTTTTCCTGTAATTTGTCGTGGATGAACTTTAGCAAATCGCGCGCTAATTCCCTGCCCGATTCCCATTCGTAATGATTATCATCGAGCTCAAGAATTGCCGTCGAAGTTGAAGTATCCAAATACATTTTCATGCGATTTCTACCTCGCGCGTATTTTCGTCAATGTAATTAATCGTGATGCGATAATGCTCTGCCGGCAAAATGTCCGCGATGCTCTCGCCCCACTCGACGACCGTAATATTGTTCGGCTCAGAAATTGACTCAGCAAGATCGTCGGCCATCAAACCCGGATCATCCAAACGATAAAAATCGTAGTGAGTGAGCGTATATTTTTCGCCTTCGTAAAAACGCGAAATTGTGAATGACGGAGAGCTTATTGGCTCCGTAATCCCAAGGCCTTCTGCAAGGCCACGCGTAAACGTCGTTTTGCCCGTACCGACATCGCCAATTAGTTCAATCACGGCTGGGGCAGAAAGATTTGCCGCAAAGTTGCGACCAAATGCAATCATATCTGCTTCACTGTGAATTAGCATGAATATATTTTACCATATTTTACGAAATTATCCAGGGCGCCAAGTCGGACGGAAGCTATGTTTCGTGATGCGTTTTAAAATTATTGCGCCAATTATAATTGGGATAAATAGCAGTAGAGCGAAGCGGCTCTTGTCGCCATAGTCAAAAGTGCACCATTTGATGCCGCTGAAATAATTCACAATTAAGAGCTGGTATCTCAGAAGTAGGCGCGCAAGGAAACCAAAGACCGGAAACGGAATAATTCCAGCGAGCAGGCTGAGCAACATAATTGCAGGAATGACCGGCGAGACAAGCAAATTCGCCAGAAGCGCGACGATGGACATGGAGCCAAAATGAAAAATACAAATCGGCAGACATAATAATTGCGCAGCGAGGCTGACGAGGATAATGCCTGCAATTTTCCCTGGCGGCTTGTCGCCATAAAGAAATTTTAAGATTAGCGGGTACAAAAATATAATTCCGGCATAGGACGCGAACGAGAGCTGCCAGGCAATATTAGTGAGATAACTCGGATTGATAAGGAGTGAAATTGCGATGAGATAAAGAAGCGAGCGTGCGGGGTGCAGGCGACGACCAAAATACCAAGCAAACAACGACATAACGGTCGCAAATCCAGCGCGCATCATGCTCGGCGTAAAACCGGTCACGGAAATATACACGATAATCAGCGCCGTCGCGCCTGCGAGAGTAGCAAAACGCGAAATTTTGCCGAGATATTTTTTCGCAAAACTCACAACAATGCCTAGATGGAAGCCGGAAGCCACGATTGTATGCGCAAGACCGACAAGGCGCATTTTTTCGGAAAGATCGGAACTCATTGTTCCTTTTTGGCCGAGTAGGTAGCTAAGCGCTAAGTCCGATTCATCGCCAGCACCGATTTGCTCAACAATTCGTCCGCCCAAGGCGTCACGGAGTTTTAGTGCATAATCAGGAGTAGACGGATGGCTTATCGAAACTAATTCTGGCCGATACATAAAGGCGGCATAATTTCCAAAGCCTTTTTCGAAAGAGCCGCGGACAGTAATGAGGTCCGATCGTTTTGCCTCAGACCGACGTTCCAACATTACATAGACTTGAATATCGCCCCTTTCTAGCACGAGTCGGTAATCTGCTTTTTTATATACTACGTCACCAACAAGCACGCCAGTTCATTCAACGACGCGTCCATAAGGAAGAATGCCCGTCCCATTTTTGGCATATATATTATATATGGTGGAAAAGACGATGATTATGACGGCAGCCACAAGCGGTAATACCGAAAAATGAGGCATACGAATTCATTTCATACATGCTAAAATATAGTAGATGAAGGAGTTATACAAGAATAAGCGTTTTCGCCATATTGTGGCTTCAATTCTTTTTTTGCTCATCGCTGCACTATTCTTGATGTTCTTCCTAGAATACCGTTATTTTCTCAATGATTTCGGCAAGGCTTGGGACTTTTTCTTTAAGACCCCACAGGTCTTCCTGTTTAATGCTTTCCTGCTCTGGCTTCTTTTAATTATTATCTGGGCAATTTGTGGGCGCCCAATTCTATCTGCCTGCATCGGCACGATTGCGTTGCTTGTAATTACATATATTCACATCGCAAAATATAATTCTCGCGGCTACCCGCTCTTGCCTGAAGATTTCCAACTCGCAAGCGAAGCGTCGACTTTGACTAAGTTTGTCGACATTTGGTCAATCGTTCGTTTGGTAATTGCAATTATAATTACCGCCGGCCTATTCTTCGCATTCAGCTACTACTGCGGGAAGAAATTGCACCTCAAATACGAGAAAGAAAAAGACGAAGGAATTATCAAGCGCCATTTCGTAGTCGCACGTACCCTGATTCTGGCCGCTTCTGTTACGGTTTTCTTGACGTCGACTATTTTCGTGCGACACAACGAAGGTATTCGTTATGAACCGATCTTCCTAGGCACGCGTTTCACGGCTTGGAATCAGAATCGCAATTATGACGAGAACGGCTTCATCCTCGGTTTTCTGTACAACTTCCAAAAACTTAGCCTCGACACGCCAAAAAATTACAGCGAAGAGCGCATTGGAAATGCAAAGAAAAAATATGACATCATAGCGAACTACGAAAACGAGGGCCGCATCAATCCAGCCGATGAAGACGTGAGCGTAGTCGTAATTTTGAATGAATCATTCTTTGACCCGACCGTCGAATTCCAGGGCAAAAAAATGTCCGATTACTATCGTCACGAAGGAGGCGACATCTTGCCGAACCTTCATCGCATCCAGAAAGAATCCGCATCGGGCAATATGTACACGCTCGACTACGGCGGCGGTACCGCAAACATTGAGTTCGAGGTGTTTACTGGCCTCTCCAACTTCTGGCTAAATATCGTGCCATATACTTCCCTAATTCCAAAAGCAGGCAAAGTCCCATCCGTCGCGTCGATGCTCAAAAGCAAAAAGTATGTCACGACTGCGATCCATCCATTCAACGGAGGCATGTACAAGCGCAATATTTCACTGAAAAACGAAGGCTTCGACTCGTTCACGACCGAACTGGAAATGGACTATACGGAGCATGACGGCAACTCCGAGTATATTAACGATAAATCGGCTTACGACCAAACAATAAAAACTCTGCGAGAAGGCGAAGGCAATCAAATGATTGGCCTTATCACCATGCAGAACCATACGCCATACAACGAAGGCAATTACGAAACTCTAGATTTTACCGTCGAACAGGTCGAAGGCATAACCGACCATCGCAAGAGCCAGCTCGAAACATACTACCAGTCCTTGCATACTTCCGACCAATACCTTGGCGAGTTTATCGAAGAGCTTAATACTTTGGACAAGAAAGTCGTCGTTCTGTTCTTCGGCGATCATGCCGCTGGGCTCTTCAATCTCACGAACGATTCTGAAGATAAGGAAGTCCGCGATTTGTCTCGCATCACGCCATACTTCATTTATGCAAACTACGACGCAGGCATAAAGGCGGGCGAAGTTCTTCCGACTACTACGCCAAACTGCCTCGTGAACACATTATTCAATAAGTTGAACTGGCAAAAAGATAGCTATCTTTATCTCACCGATGCAGTATGCAACGAGCAGCCAATCCTCGCAACAACTTATCTCGAAGGCAAAGAATTTGAGATGACCGAAACGCTCGAAGACTACAAGCTACTCACCTACGATATTCTAGGTGGCAAAAAGTTTTGGTATAGCAAATAATTAATTCTTTGGGAATAGCGGCGTAGCTGGCGGCTCAATTGCTGCTGCGCCGAAGACTTCAGAGATTTTTTCGGCAGTTTCTGGAAGGAAGATGGCGAGACGAGTATTAATGTCGAGCAATTGCTTGATGATGTCCGACAGAACAGCCTTCGCTTTTTCTGGGTCGGTCTTTGCGAGCGCCCATGGTTTTTCTTCATCGATACGCTTATTAAGGTCCTGAATTTGCTTCCAGAGAATTTCGAATGCGAAGTTAAATTCGTATTTATTCATGCGTTCATCGAATTCCGGAAGATCTTTCAATTCGCCCTGCTGGCCAGCGAGTTCATTTTTCTTTGCGAGAGTAGCGAGGCGCTGGACGAGATTACCGAGATCATTCGCGAGCTCATTGTAGGCGGCTTCGTATTTTTCCCAAGTAAAGTCTGCGTCGTCCGTCGTCGAAGCATGGCGCGTGAAGTAATAGCGGAACGGAACGAGGCCATGCTTGCCAAGTATTTCTTCTGGCGCAATCACGTTACCGATAGATTTACTCATTTTCTCACCGCCTACAGTAATGTGGCCATGTGCGAGGAGGTTTTTCGGAAGCGGAAGGCCAAGGCCCATGAGCATTGCTGGCCAAATACCAGCATGGAAACGAAGGATGTCCTTGCCGACAATCTGAGTGTGGGCTGGCCAAAATTCCGAAATGTCTTTTTCTGGATAGCCAAGAATCGTGATGTAATTTGCAAGCGCGTCGATCCAGACATACATGACCTGGTTCTCGTCGCCCGGGACTGGCACGCCCCACTGGACAGATTCTTTTGGACGAGAAATCGAAACGTCCGGCATGTCTTTTAGGAGATTCAAAAATTCCTTTTTGCGGAAAGTCGGCGTAATTTTCATCTCGTCTTTTTCGATTGCTTCACGAATGCGATCTTTGAAATCGGAAATACGAAGATAGTAATTCTCTTCGCTGAGTTTCGTATATGGCTTTTTGTGGTCTGGGCAAACGCCTTCATTCTCGGCGTATTCTTTGTCGGTAATGAAGCCTTCGCAGCCTTCGCAATACCAGCCTTCATATTTGCCTTTGTAAATATGGTCGCCAAGTTTTTCCCAAATCGCACTGCAACGGCGCTCGTGATCTTCGTCGGTCGTGCGAACAAAATCAGTGTATTCTACGCCAAGCGAATGAATGAAATCTTGGAACTTCTGAGCATTCTGATTAACGAATTCCTCGACCGACATGCCCTGCTCAACAGATTTTTTATAAATCTTGCTGCCGTGCTCGTCGGTGCCGGCCTGCAGGCGAACATTATTGCCCTGCATCATCATATATCTACGTAACACGTCCGCAAGAATATAGTCCATCGCATGGCCAAGGTGCGGATTACCATTGACGTACGGGATTGCTGTAGTGATGTAGATATTTTTCATGAAAAATATTATAACACCGTATCTGTTATTTCGCTAGTCGCGATACTGGATGCGGGTCGAGAGCGCGTGAGTGATAGCAGCGGCGAGAGCATCGGCGGCGTCGTCCGGCTTCACGATTTCTTTCATATTGAGGTAGACGCGAACAGCTTCCTGCATGTCTTTTTTCTTGGCGCGACCGTAGCCCGTCATAGACATTTTGATCTGAAGTGGCGTGTACTCGTAAATCGGGAGATTGCGCTGACGGGCGACAAGGATACAAACGCCACGCGCTTCAGCAACCGTAATACCGGTCGTAATGTTTTGGTTAAAGAAGAGCTTCTCGATTGCGACTTCGTCCGGATTGGTTTCGTCGATAATTTGATTCAGAGATTCATAAATATCAAAAAGGCGATCAGCAAGTGGAGTGTGGGCTGGAGTAGTAATAACGCCGGCCGTAACCATGTGCGGCTGCTTGCGCGGAGTAAAGCTCACAACGCCAAAACCGCAAATGCCAGTGCCCGGGTCAATGCCTAAGACTTTCTTAGTCGCCATACTAATAGTTTAACACGCGACAGAAGCGGGAGGCGTTTCAGGAACTTCGCAATCTCCTGACGGAATTGCCAGATAACTACGGCTAGCGTTATGCTAATAATTGCGAAAATTCCGGCGATTGCGATAAAAATCTTCGGGCTGTCGTGGGTGCTCTCTTCCGGAATTGGCTCAACTGGATATTCTTGTTTGGTCGCAGTAACTACTTTCTTACAGCGACCGGTTTCCGGGTTACGCTCGTAGCCATCGGCGCACTTTTTTTGGACAACGATCTTTTTGCAACGACCAGTTTCTGGATTTAGATATTGTCCTTCGGGGCAAGTTTTCGCTTCCGTTTTTCCGATGTTGGCTTTGTTAATACAATTACCAGTTTCCGGGTTAATGACTTTGCCTTCTGGGCAAGTGCGGTATTCTTGACTTTGATTATCTTCGCCCGGAGTCGGTTGATAAGTAAATAGTCACGCACCATCAAATAATGCATAGGACACGCCCTTCTTTTGGCCGTGCGGGTAGTCCGCGCTCGCAACAATGCCATTGTCGTCGATGAGCTCGATGGTAAGTGGCGAATTCGGATTCTTTGTGAGCGTCAAATCCTGCGAGACATAAAAGCTAGCTGGCTGAACTTCTCCGCTCATCGGGTAGAGTTTATTCTTGTAACGTAAGTAGCAGCCGTCGAGGTCGATTGCGTGATCGGAAGTATTGTAGAACTCGACGAATTGTTCCGAATTGTCTTCTACGTAGTAGCTAAATATTTCCGTGAAGACGAGACCTTCGCAACTCGCGATCGGCTCCGGCTCGACCGGTTGCTCCTCTGCCTCAGCAAACACGATGGCTTCCGGATTCGGGTCGGGATAATAGCTTTCGTACGTGAACGACTCTTCACATCCACCGACACAGAGAACAGCAGTGCGGTTGTCTTCTTGCTTCGTCGCAAATTTCTCCAGCGATTTTTTACAGACGGTTTTACCCCAGCAGAGCTCATCGACGATTTCGTCGCCATGTAATAACTGAAGCCGGCCGCCGGTCGAGGCGAGACCGCTACTGCCAAATTTATATTGGTATTCTTCTGGCATTTCGGTGAATTGCGGCGATTTATGAAAGCCGAGTTCGAGTTTGTCGGCAACGAGCGTGGCGTTTTTGTCGAATGAGATTTCGCCAGCAGGATTATCCGAGCTATTGAAGTACGCGATTTTGTAGCCCGCGAGCGATAAGTCGTCGCCGGTTTTTGTAAGTTCGATAAAATCATAGTTTTGCGAGGAAAGGTCATCTTTGTAACCGGCGTTAACGGCAGAAAAACTGAGTGCCGGCAAATCTTCCGCGGCAGCCGACACGAGCGGTGCGTTGGTAAAAGTGAGTAGTAAAATGTTGGCTATTAATAATTTGTATTTTGTCATGAAGGCATAGTACGGCGCATGCGGGCTAGTCTCAAGCATAAGTATAATATTCTCTCAAGTGTGATAAAATGAAAGCATGAGCGATATAGTGTGTGTCGCAACAATTCTACTAGCCGGCTTGGCGCAGGCTTCCCTTCAGTTGGGTTTGGGAGGGCTGATTTTGCTTTACCACAATAGCCTTGGCAAGCATCGCCGCCGCCGCACGAGCTATCTCGCACGCAATTATATTCTCGGCACTGCTGCGATTACTTTCCTAGTCGTTGCGGCTTTCTGCTTCTTAATTGGGAATTTCTTCAATGGTGCGCTTACGGTCGAATGGCTAGTTATTTCGCTCGGCGCACTTGCAGCCTGCGCAGTCGTAATGTGGCTGCTCTACTACCGCCGTGGTAAAGGCAGCACGGAGTTATGGTTACCAAAAAGCGTCACGCGTTTCATTCGCAAAAAAGCACGCCAGACAAACGATGGCGTCGAGGCGTTCTCACTAGGATTACTCAGTAGCTTTGCTGAAATGCCAATTAGCATCGCACTATTCTTCGTAGCGGCAAATGCGGTGCTCAGTCTCAGTACAGCTTGGCAAATTCTTGGCGTATTTGCATACACGATTATTACTATTGTCCCAATGGTAATTTTGCAGTTCCGCATCCAGGCCGGCCAAACGGCAGTCGAAGCACAACAATGGCGCCTGCGTAACAAAGCCTTCCTCAGAATCATTTCTGGCAGCAGCTTCTTAACCTTGGCGCTCTTCGTGGCCGCCTTCTGGATAATGAAATAATGCGTAAAACAATTACTTACGAATATTCATCCGCCGGACTCAAGAAAAATATTTTGATGAACGCAAAGAGCTTGCGTTTGCCAGAAGCATGGGCAAAGCAGATAGCTAACCGCGTCGTGAAAAATATCGACAATTGGATTGCCGACAAAGAACTAATAACGGAGGATGATCTCCGCAAGCAAATCGTGAAGGAGCTCAAGGTGCTCGAGCCGAATCTCGCTTTTGCTTATCGGAATCATGATAAAATAATATAAGATGAAAAAACGTTTTGACTTTGATTTAATCGTAATCGGAAGTGGAGACGCGGGTGGCGAAGCAGCTTTGATTGCAGCGAAAGCCGGCCTGAAAGTCGCGCTTGTCGAAGCAAAGAAATGGGGCGGCTCTAGCCTCAACGAAACCAATGTGCCATTTGGCGCGGCGATGAATACTGCGATGACCTACAAGCACGCGATTGATGGTGCGCGCTTTGGCATTTCGAGTGGCGCTCTTCGCTACAACTACCCTACTCTTGCGAACTGGAAAAATATTGCCGCAAAGCGCTCAGGCGCGAACAGCAAAACGAATTTTGAAGAAGCTGGCATCACTTGTATTCATGGTACAGCGCGTTTCTTGTCGAAAGAAGAAATCAGCGTTGGGGCCGAAACTTACCGCGCCAAAAAATATCTCATTGCGACTGGCGCTTCGACTGCCGACACAGGTATAAAAATTAACGAAGGCGCTAATTATCTATTGCCTAGCACTGCGCTAGACATCCCGCGCATGCCACGCTCGGTTTTTGTCGTCGGTGCCGGTTCGACTGGTTGCGAAATGGCCCAGTATTTTGCCGCGCTTGGCGCAGACGTAATAATTGCAGATATTGCAGGCAGATTATTACCGCGCGAAGAAGAAGAAGTCGGTCAGGTGCTCGATGAGATCTTCAATAAAGATGGCATTAAAGTTCTGACACAATCCCGTGTAATCGCGCTCGAAAAAGAAGGGCTCGAAACGAAAGTTGTCTTTATGCGTGGCGGACAAGAAAAGGCCGTGAAAGTCGATGCGGTCGTGCTTTGTACTGGTAGTGCGCCAAACATCGATCTCGGTCTCGACAATACAGGCATTGCCTACTCGAAGAAAGGCATCAAAGTCGACGAGACGATGATGACGAATACCAAGACGATTTATGCAGCCGGCGATGTTACTGGCGGCGATAGCTCGATGGCAAAGGCCGTCTTTGACGCGCGCGTTGCAGCAGCACATATTATTGGTCGCTCAAAAGCCGTGCGCAATGATGTCGGCATGATTCGCGTAACGAATACTTATCCGGAAATTGCGCAAGTTGGCGTGAGCGAAGACGATTGCATCCGCCGCGATCGCAAGATTAGGAAAATTGTGATGCCGCTTCAAGCTTCGCAAAAAGCAATTGTGAGTGATTATTATTACGGCATCGTAAAATTGATTTTTAGCAAATCCGGCGTGCTCATCGGCGGCACTGTTATGTCGCCAGATGCAAGTATCGTCGCACAGGAACTTGCCTATGCCGTCCGCTATGAAATGACTGCTGAAGAAATCGCGGCCGTGCCGCACGTGATGAGCAGCTGGGGAGAATTGATCCGCAGCGCCGCTGAACGCATTCATAATTCTTGAGATAAAAAATAACTAGCTGCTGCTAGTTTAACTTGGTGGCGGGGGTTGGATTTGAACCAACGACCTTCTGGTTATGGGCCAGACGAGCTACCGGGCTGCTCTACCCCGCGACGATGCTACCTATTATATCTTTATCCAAATAGAAAGTCAAGCCATTCCTGGAAGTTGCTGCGTTTCTTCTCGGCTTTGTCGATATCGGCGTATTTGTTGATGGCTTTTTCAGAGTTTTTTGGAAGGACGACCATGGTTTCGCCCTCGAGCATTTTGCCGTCTTTGCTGCGCGCCATGATTTCGAGATATTCGTCAGTATTGTAATAATTCTGCTCGAGTTCGAGTGTGTCTACCTCAATTTCGAGGCGGGCTTTTTCGAGGCGGAGATTGCTGAGTTTCTGCTCGAGCTGCCAGTTGCGAGTAGTGGCGGTGACAGTGCTATAGACGCAGCCGGCCGCAAAAATGAGAGCCACTGCAGTAGCAATATTCGTGAAGGTAAAAATGTCCTTTTTCGAATAGTAGCTTAGACGCCTAATTCTAGTTTTTAGCTCTTCCCACATAATTCTTATGTTATTATAGCGTATTCGGGCGAAAAATGCTGGGGGTCGGGTGTGATATAATCTTATGGTATGGGGGCATAGCTCAGTGGTTAGAGCAGTCGGCTCATAACCGATTGGTCCCTGGTTCAAGCCCAGGTGCCCCCACCACAAAAATGCCAGAGGGCATTTTTTGATGGCATAGGTATTACTGCTGTTTCATTTTTCGCAAGCTGACGAGGTATGTGACGTCGCCGTCGCTCCAGCCATCATCACTGACGCCATGGTCGGTGACTTCGAAGCCGCGCTTGGCAATTAGGCGCTTCACGAAACTATTGGCAAGCAGGCGGTAAGACGTGTCTTTTCTTGCCTCCATTTCAACTAGACCGACACCCTTTTCTTCAACTCGCCGCATTAGTTCGTCAAAAGACTCCATCGCAGTTTGAAGGCCATTCCTCGCTTCCGGAACGATGCCGAAGTCCGCAATATAGACGGTTTTTCCATCATAATCCGGCTCGGACATAGGCTCGGCCTCGTAAGCTATGCAAAAACCGATTGGCTCTTTCTTGTCGTCGTCAATAATAAAACTGTAATCCTCGCTTCCCGGCTCTCTCATAAGCTCTTCTAGATATACCTGGTCCTGGTATTGAAGTGTGTCTTGCGAGTACAGTTTGCGTTCGAGGCCCGCAATGGTCTGCATCTCATCTTCGCCGATCGGGGAGAAATGCAACTCCTCGCTTGAAGCCGTTTCTCGTTGCTCGCGTTCCGCATTGGCCTCTCTGGCCATTTTTTCCCATTCGGATTCAGAGGCAGTCTGAGAAGGGCCCTCCTGATCAAAAGCTGATTCATAGCGGTTCATATGCTAAATATAGCATAATTCTCTTATAAAAATTATAGGCCCCTGAGTAAACTCAGAGGCCTTGAAGGCTATGCGACAATTAATACTATTTGCTCAGCCGAAGTCGCTTTTTCGACTAATTCTTTCTTTTCTTCGTATCGCTGCTGGCGAATGCAGGCCATCTGCAATTCTTCGCCCCAGGCGAAATCAATTTCGTCCATTGTTTCCTTAATTCTGCCATCGAGATACTGGATTGCTTCTTCTCTGACCTTTTCGATCGGAGCTCCGCTGTTAAGCAGGGCTGTAAACTTCTTCTTACGTTCAACATTTTCTTTTGCAATTTCTTCAATACTATTACCCATGATAATATGTACTTCCTTTTTTGTATTGATCGCAGAATTATTCTGCAACCTGTTTCAGCTACCTTGTTGATATCAAAAACAGGTTACAGAATTTAAAGAAAAGAAATTAATGAACAATAACGCTATTTCGCACGTTAACTATTTAATTATAGCACTTTACTTCCTTTTTGTCAAGATATGTGATATAATAGAGACATAAATCTAGTGGGAGATTCGTTATTTAGGAGGTGATTATATGCCGAAGAACCCCATGAACTATGGAAAGGCGCGCGGCGCTTTTCTGCTCAAGAAGTTTTTGCCACCCGATGTCGTACCGTTTTCAGAAATAGATCTGATTTCAACGGAAGAAGAGTGGGAAGCAGTCAAGGACAAGTACGGCAGTTACGCTTTTCAGCGCGTCGACTGGCCAATCAATGCGGTAAAACCTGACAAATTTTACGGCACGAGCGGGAGGCCGGAAGATATTCCTGGCCTACTAAAAGCAACTCAGGAAGACAACCCCGATGCGGCAATTCTACTGATGCTCACAAAGGGGCCGAAACGTTACCGCTACGAGTACGATGGTGGGTTCAATGTCCTCTTTGCGCTCGACAAGGAAATCGTTATCGAAATTGTCGGAAAAGCATTCGACGGGCATGAGATTACGCAAGGACTCGCCGTCCATGAGAGGTACACTATTCCTTGGGAGTTTATTGTCTGGACGAATGACAGGAAAGCCCTCCCGAATAGTGCGCCTATGACGCCGGAACTATATGCCGGTCAGCGTAAGGAGCGCGTGCGCTATCTCACCGAAGACTGTAAGTATGACGCAGAGCTTGTCGAAAAAAGCGTACCGACAAAATTTGAACCTATTAGCGACTCGTTATTCAAAGAGCTTCTCGACCATATCTTAATAGAGATTCTTCTCCGCAAAAACGATTTAAGGAGAGAGGGCTTGGAGCTCTTCTGTGTCCAGGGCAATTTTGTCGACGGCCGAGTTCAGCCGTGGGAGCTTTTCGTCCCCAACCGTTGGTAAACATCACCAAAAAATCCTCGTCAGCAATGGCGGGGGTTTTTATTTGAGCTTTTTCAGTTCGCGCGGTGCGAGCAGAGTCGTCTTCCCCATTGCCGTTACTTCTTGCGGACGGTCAGTAAGATTCGCGAGGACCAGCTCGTAGCCGGATTTGGTTTTGCGAGCAGTAGCGACGATATCTTTCGACTCGTATTCGCAGCGGATGACCTTGCTGCCGGCCGGAAAGAGCTTCGCGAAGTATTTGAGCGCATGATAGATTGGCGTAAGAATAAAATCATCTCCGGTTTCGTTTAGGATGACTGGGCTTTTCACAAAATTGCGACAGTAGCTTGGACCGCCTCCGTAATCGAGAAGCATATTCCAGTCAAGCCAGGCGGCAGTACCACAGTTGATGTCTGAGATTATTTCTTCTAGGTAGAGCGTAGCGTCGTTTTGCCATTCAATTTTGTCATATGGCGAGAAACCACAGCACATTTCGGAGCTCACGAGCATCGCGTCTGGGTATTTTTCGTGAACGGCCCACATTTGATCCTCGCAGGTTCCGTCATACCAATGAAAGCACAATCCAGCGTCAGTCCCAGGAAGAAGATTATCAGCAACTTTTAGCAGGTTCTTTTTATTGTGATCCCAAAGCAAGAGCTTCGGGCCGAGGCGCGAAATACGCTTCGCAAGCTTGCGCTGGGCGCGGAATGAGTAGCGACAAGATTCCCAAATTTGCGAGGCGAAAGGCTCGTTTTGCGGTGAAAGAAAATCGATTTTGATCCCCTCTTTTTCGTAGGCAGAAAGCCAATTTTTCAGGTAGTTAGCGTAGCGATTGTAGCACCAAGGCTTGAGCCAGCCGCCAAAGCGGCGTATTGGTGGGAACTTCATCGAGCGCGGCGGCGTCCATGGTGCCGCGATGAAAGTGAGGTCTTTTTTGATTTGTTTTAGCATCGGAATGACCCACTGCTTGTCGTGGTTGATTGAAAAATCTTTGAGATCATATTTGAAAGGCTTGGGGCAGAAATCGCAACTACCAATCGGCAAGCGACACCAGCGATAATCAAGGCCATCCTTGCCATAGTAAGCGTCAAGAAAGGCTTTTTGGCGCTGCGAGCTCAACTTAGAGAAATTATAGGCCGTCGCCTCGGTGATGGCGCCGCCCATCCCCTGCCAAGTGCCAAGCGGAAGATCTTTGCGAATAGTAATTTCGATACTCATCTAGTCTGTATTATACTAATACTATGATTGAAGCACAAAGAGTAGAAATCCCATGCGAACGAAAGCCTGGACGGGTCCATTCGTTTTTTGCATTAAAATTTCATGATGGCGACGAGGACCGCGAAAAGGTCGAAGCGATTGAGGCGGCGCTAAACAAAGCCGGCATCGACATTACCTTAATGGCGCGCGACGTCGAAAAATGGGGCGAAGCCGAGATACCAGAAGGTAAAACGTTAATGCGCGACTTTGCGTTCCCTGCCATGCTACAGTGCGATTGTAATATTATAGAGTTCAGCGAAAAAGGTGTCGGTCTCGGCATGAACGCTGGGTTTTGCTATGCGGCAGGAAAGCCAGTATACATTATCGCGAAGACCGGAAGCGATATTTCGACGACGATGGCGAACGTTGCAGAAGAAGTGTTTTTCTATGATAGCCCGGAAGATTTGGTTGAGCCGTTCAAGAAAGTTGTGCAAAAATTCCCGCGTGTGATATTAGCATCTTCATCGCAATTTCGCAAACTTCAGCTAGCCGAGGCCGGGATTCCGTTCGAGGCGATTACTAGTAACGCCGACGAAACTCCCGACGATTCAAAAACATATGAAGAACAACTAGCGGATATCGCAATGCGCAAGGCGCATGTAGTTTTTGGAAGCACAAAGGACCGTGGGCTTAGATTAATACTGGCGGCTGATCAGAATATAGTTTTTGACAGCAAGATGTACGGGAAGCCAAAAAACATCGAAGAGGCACGAAATCTGCTCGAGGAAATGAGCGGGTCAGACGAAGTATATTCATACACTGGCAACGCAATTCTGCTAGCAGATGGAGAAAAAGTACTTAAAACCATCAACGTCACAGACAAGACGAGGCTTAGCATCGACGTGCTAAACGAGAAGGAGCTAAATGACTATTTGGCCGACGAGCGATGCATGTCGGCATGTGGCGCTCTAATCGTAGACGGCAATCCGTTCGTTCATGTCGTCGATGGCCGCCTATCGACCGCAAGAGGCATGACGCTTGAATTAGCAAACGAGTTGCTGACTAAATTTATCAAAAAACTTCCTAGTTAACACTAGGAAGTTCATGAGAGTTATAAGTGTTTTGTCTTTTTCCAGCAAGGCTGATACTTGTCTGGATGCATTAATAGTCTTTCTTCTTTTGTTGGCGGGTTTAGAATATCCCAAGCGAGCATCACGAGAAAGAAAAATGTCGCAGATGCAATCATTATCCACTCGAAGGTACATTTTGCAAACCCGGCATCCATAATTGCCCATACTAACTGCGGAATACCGAGAGATGCCAAAACCCATTGGCTAACGAAGTATCCGCAGAAATCATGCGTAATTTTCGTTGGGCTGTTGCGCGAGCCTTTCGGGTAGCGCATTCCGTCCGGAATGCGAACAGCTACCGCAATAATCGCGCACCCGATTGCAGTTACGACGAAGTACCAAACTTGGTAGCAAAAATCCCATGGCACGGGATCTTGAGCGCGTAGACCAATAATCATCGAGAATGCTACGCCGAGCATAAGATCACCTGGCATAAACGTTCGCGACTGACCTTGTCCAAGATATACCGAGCGTGATTCAAATACGCGTGCCGAGAAAAACATTGCGCCCGGATAAAAAAGCCAGTAGCAAATTATAAGCACGACGGAATTTATCGTTTGGTTAGCTAAATAAAAATTTGTTAAGAATGAAATCATGATATCACCCCCTATTCTTCACAAAACACTCAAAAAGGACTTAGCCCACTCTATTAAATATATTATATCATTTTTATAGATAATTGCAAACTAGCGAATAAGTAGAAGCCAGACCATCAATGGCATCAGGCCAATGGAAAGAACCGTCGAAATCGTGACAAGCTCGGAAGATTCAATATCATTCCCGCCATATTTAGCCGCGAAAAGGCCAAGGCTAGTTGCGGTCGGCAAGGCCTGAATGAGAGTACAGACGTAGACGACTTCGTCGGGAAAATGAGTAGCGCGAAGAAGGCCATACGCAATGAGTGGGCCTACGACGAGTTGGATGGCGGCGGTGAGAGTGAGGCGCCACTTTTTAATAAGCTTGATAAATTTCGCGTGACTAAGCATGAAGCCGATACAAATGATCGACAGCGGAGTAGTTGCGCTGCCAACAATACTTACTGACTCCGAAACAAATTTCGGCACAGTAAGCGGCGAGAGAAACAGAATCATACCTAACGCTACGGCAATTATATTCGGATTAGTGATAATGCCCAGAAAAAGTTTCGGCGTCACTTTGCGCTGGAATAAATAAACGCCGTATGAAAATAGAGCGACATTAAATGCGATGATGAATCCGCAATAAGCTACGATACCTTGCGGGAAAGTGCTGGCGATGATCGGGTAGCCGAGGAAAGTAGCATTATTAAAAATCAGCGCGAACTGCGATTCAAAGCGAATCTCGCCTTTATAGAATGCTTTGTTAAAAATGATTCGCGAAGCAACGACAAGCGCAAACATAACAATAACGCCCGCGAGTAACCCTTTAAAGAAAAGGTCGGACTGTGCTTGGTCGAATTCCGCCGGAAACGCCGCAAAAAGCGAGGCCGGCATGAATACAACTAACAGTAAATTAACGAGCGTCTTGTTGAACTTATTGTCGATTATTTTTGCTTTGCCAAGAATAAAACCGAGCACCATAATAATGCCGATAGTAGCAAGGCGAAGATAGAAATTAGTTAGGTCGATGCCCATGCTTTAATTATACCCTTCCGCCTGCATCTCGAATAAGGTCTTATAAATGCCGCGGCGCTTCATTATGAGCTCATCATGAGTGCCGGATTCAATAATTCTGCCCTCTTTTAGCACAATGATTTGGCTAGCTTTTCGAACCGTCGAGAATCGATGCGAAATAATAACTGTCGACTTTCCCTTTTGGGCTTCGATGATATTTTTAAAGATTTGATACTCGGATTTTGCGTCGATTGCTGAAGTTGGTTCATCGAGCAAAAGGATGTTCGGCGAACGGAATAAAGCGCGCGCTACAGCGAGGCGCTGCCATTGGCCGCCAGACAAATCCGTGGTTGAATTCTCATCGAAATCTTTGGACAGAATTTGATTAAGTCCTTTTTCATAGGTCGACGCGAGATTAGAAAGATCTGCTTGCGCGAGAGCGGCCTCAATTGCCTTTCGATTATATGCCTTGTTCGTATCGCCAAACCAAACATTCTCACCAAGCGTAGCAAACTCGTAGCGCGAATAGTCTTGGAAGAGTGCACCGAGTTGAGAGAGGTAGCTGTCGCGGTTGATTTTCGACAATGGTTCGCCATTCACGAGTATCACGCCCTCCGTTGGTTCGTATGCGCCAATGAGAAGTTTGATGAGAGTTGTTTTGCCTGCGCCATTTTCGCCAACAATAGCGACCGAATCACCAGGAGCAAGCGTGAAGCTGATATTGTCGAGTGCCTTCACGTCAGAGTGAGGATAACTAAACGATACGCCCCTAAATTCAATCGTTGGCGTTTGGGTAATCTTGATTTCGCCACTCTGCTTTGCCGGTGTTTCCATAAATTCCATAAAGTCAGTCGCGTTGACTAGGTTTTCGCTCACAGTCGCAATATTACTAAAGAGGCTGGAAATGTTACTGTTCAATTGGTTGAGGAGGGTGCGAACCGTAAAGAACTGGCCAATCGCCAACTTCTCATGAATGATTTCAATCGACACGAAGATAAGCACGCCAAAACTAGCAATCGTTTCAAGAATGTTAGAGCCAAAGTGGGGCCATAAGTAGCGGCGCTCATCAATAATGTCTTGCTCTTGGCTGTGGCGATCCGCCTTAATCATGCGCTTGATTAGATAATTTCCGAGACCGTTCAATTCAATTTCGAGCGCATTATTCGAATTAAGAATCTTGTTCTGAATATTCCAGGCAATGCGACGGTCACGAGTGTATTCGCGCCAGTTGCGACGTCGCTTGGCGGAAAGGCGAAGAGAAATAATTGATGATGGGACGGAAGACAAAATAACGACAATCGTCACAATTGGCGAAATAGTCAATGTAGCGATAACAACGGAAATAAGGCTAATGAGCGCCGAGACGACATTCACGACGCTAAATGAAACTGACGGAATTGAACTTGCAAAGTCTTTGACGCGATTAAACTTATCCGCGAATTCCCTGCTCTCACGTACGCGAAGTGGAATCTGGATGTATTTCGAGGTAACCATCTCGCTAACATAGATATAGACATCCTGATAAGTGCGAAGAGACAAGAATCCGTTTATAGTGCCCAAGATAATATCCATCAGCTGGACGCCGAGAAGAAATGCAGTCAGCACAATAAATGGCCCAAGGTCGCGAGTGCCGATAGCCTCAGCGATAGCCGTAACGGCGGCGCCAGCTAAGACGGCCGTAATAGACGGAAGGATAGAATTATAGATGCGATATACGATAAAGAAAATCGTTCTCGCACCGACTGCTTTGCGGTAAATACGCGTTACATAGAATAGCGACTTAAAAGAAATTCGAGGATAATTCGGATTTTTACGCTCGGCGTTGCGGCGTTTGACGTTTTCGGCGTGTCGTAGCTTGACTTTCTTGAATGGTTTTGGCATTACTCCACCGTGACGGATTTAGCAAGATTTCGTGGCTGATCAACGTCATTGCCACGTTCGACGGCAATATAATATGCGAGCAGTTGTTGGAGGGTATTGAGCAAAATAGGAGCAAGGAGCTTAACTGGACTATTAATGCGGACGATGTCGTCTGCCTCAATTTCGCGCGACGAATTGGTGAGGATAATCGTTTTGCCGCCGCGAGCTCGGACTTCATGCAGGCCGCCACAAGATTTATCGAAGAGCCAGTTGTCGAGAATCGTGAATACTTCGAAGAAGCGGTCGTCGATAAGTGCAATCGGGCCATGCTTCAACTCTCCGCTCGCATAGCCTTCAGCGTGAATATAGGAAATCTCTTTGAGCTTCAAGGCGCCTTCGAGCGCAATAGGATAAGCCGTATCACGACCGAGATATAGCGCGTCGTCATACTGAGCGTACTTTTTCGCGATAGACTTCATCGTGTCATGATGCTCGTTTAGTACTTTTTCGATTTCGTTAGGAAGGATAGAAAGTTCTTGCGTATACTCAGCGATGAGCTTAGGGTCTCCACCGTGATATTCGGCGAGCATACCACCAAACATCAACATCGCAACTACCTGCGCAGTAAAGGCCTTAGTCGAAGCAACAGAAATTTCTGGGCCAGCGTGAACGTAAGTACCGCCATCACATTCGCGAGCAATCGTCGAGCCGACAACGTTAACGATACCGAGCACCTTCGTGCCGCGTTTCTTAATCTCGCGCAGACAGGCGAGCGTATCGGCAGTCTCACCAGATTGAGAAACAATCAGAGCCACGGAGTCTTTTGGAAGATGGAAGGACCGGTAGCGATATTCGCTCGCGATTACGACTTCGGTCGTCAGATCCGGAACGAGCTGTTCCATATAGTATGACGCAAGCAGGCCGGCATAGTAAGCCGTGCCGCAACCGACGATAACAATGTGATGAATATTCTGCAATTCTTTCGCGGTGAGGTTTGGGCCGCCAAGGTGCATTTTGCCAGTTTCTGTGTCGATGCGGCCAGAAAGCGTGTTATGAAGCGTTGACGCCTGCTCCATGATTTCCTTGAGCAAGAAGTGATCATAGCCGCCCTTCTGAATCTGTTCGACATCGCCCTCAATAGTTTCCGGCTTCGAAGACAGGTGACGAAGGCTGAGCGAGAAGACCTCAGCGCCATCCTTCGTGCAAACCGCTAACTCGCCATCATTGAGATAAATTGCCTCACGCGTATAGCCGAGAAGCGCCGAAGCGTCAGATGCAATTAGGGTTTCACCCTTCCCCAAGCCGATGATGAGCGGCGAACCAAGACGTGCGACGATTACCGTGTCTGGCTCATTCGGAGAAAAAGCAGCAATGCCATAGGTGCCACGAACGCACTTGAGAGATTTTGCAACTGCGTCCTTGAGACTCACGCCGTCCGTATAATTGCTATCAATCAGAGCTGCGAGCACCTCAGTGTCAGTGTCGGACGCAAAATCATAATTGTTTAATTTTGCCTTGAGTTCTTTGTAGTTTTCGATAATACCATTATGGACGAGGTAAATACGACCAACGTGATGCGGATGAGCATTAGCTTCCGTCACGCCGCCGTGAGTTGCCCAGCGCGTGTGGCCGATACCAAGATGGCCATCCTGAGGTTTTTCGTCGAGAACCTTGCTGAGCTCAGCGATCTTGCCAACTGAGCGCGCGAGATGCGCTTCATTATTGTCATCAAGAGTGGCAATACCGGCCGAGTCGTAGCCGCGGTATTCGAGACGCTTCAAACCATTAATCAAGACTTCTTGCGCTGATTTTTTGCCAACATAGCCCACAATTCCACACATAATTTACCTCCGTCTGTATGGTTATATTGTATCAAATTATCGGCGGCGAGTAAGGAAGAAGATTGCGCCCGCTACGAATGCACCAATACCAGTAAAGGCAAAGGCGAATGGAGCTGGGTCAGAATCAAGCGTCTTTGGTGCTGGCGGGATATCATAAATATAGATAACCTCGATATCACCATCTACGACGCCGGATGCATTCACTGGGACCTCAGTGAGGATATATCCTTCTGGGAGATTTTTTGAAGCTTCGGTTTCGTAGTCGTCTTTGTAAACGTATTCTACCGATTCTGGGTCTGCGATCTCGGCACCAGTCTGCTTTGAGATATGCTTGGTCGTAACAGTGTAGTATAGGTCATAGTAATAAGTAATAACCTCATCCTTCAAAAGTACGCCACTTGCATTGGCGGGAATTGGGAATTTTTCGCTAATCTTATACCCTTCTGGAAGATCCTCAGGATTGAGTGCAGATGTCTCATATTCTGAGCCATGTGGGTAATTAATTGAGGAAGGATCCGCAAGTTTTTTGCCCGTTGCAGTACTGATATGATTAACCGTTATTTTATGGTTGAGGGTAGTTTTAACTGGATTCGTTTCCTTTTCAGTATCCCCCTCATCGCCAGTCTGAGCATAGGAAATAGTAGCAGTATTGTTGACTAGCCCCTTCGTCACAACATTCTTGACCGTGACCGGTATAACAATGCGGAATGTATTTGCATAGAATGCCGCGGTTGTCAGCACGTCGCTCTTTGCGGCGGCCTGAACCGTATTGCCATCAACGGAGACAACAAACATGTTAGTAACATCTTGGTCTGCGTTATTATAGATTTTTATGTTAGACACGGCATCTGGGGTTAGGTTTTCGTCGATTACGTCCGAGATAACGAAGCTCATATAGAAGTGATTGCTTGCGATATTTGGATACTTACTCCAGAGCGACATGAAGGTAAGAATATCGACTTCCGTACTATATTGATCCGGGATATCCTGGGCGATGACATAGTTGAATTTGTCGCCAGTTGTGGCGGTATTTGAGGAGCAATCTGCTTTATCGCAGACAGTTTTGTTGCTCGCGACGACATATTTCTTCGGAGCCGGAGTATCGTATTTAATTGGAGAGCCGAAGAATAGAGTCACGCCGGCCTTCTTTGCGCTATAGCGGAAGCTGTACTTGCTGTTTTCCATGCCGGTAACAATACCAATGGCAGAGTTCGCGTAATAAATACCATTAAACTTATTGCCGACGTTGTTCGTGCCGATTGCGAGGCCATTATTCCCGGTTTTTAGCTTAAAGTTGCTACTTTGATTATTCTTTTGGTAATAGAAAGTGGTCTTTGTACCGGCCGCGTTGAGCCCGTCATAGAAAGAAATACCCTCGTCGCCGCCAAATAGCTGGCTGGAGTAGTCACTATTGCCTTTGACGTCGAAGTCAAAAATGGCATACGATAAGCGGTCAATGCCAGGAACAGGAGTACCTTTTGTGGTCGTTTCATTATAGGTACCTTTCTTGATGTATTCAATCGAGAAGTCGACATTAACATAGTCCGCGTTAACCCAGAACATAATAGGATCGCCGGCACCGAGAGGTTTTTGCCTTTCGTCGTTACTACAGAGCGTATTCATATTGTCTTCGGTGATCGTAACATCCGTACCGCAGATTCTATTGCGGAAATAGATATAGGCAAGCTGGTCAGAGGCGCCGGCCCATTTTACTAAATGATCCATGCGAAAAATGACATCAACCTTATTCCCGTTTGCGTCAACGGCGGTAGTATTTTCGAGAAGGAAGACAATCTGGCCGGTCGTAGTATTCAAAACATATTCTGTTTCGTTTGGCTCATCGCCGTTAGTAGAGGCACGAGAAGCGTCAAAAACTTTAGGAGTAATCACGGTATCGGCAGTGCGATAAACCTTTGCATAGGCATACTGCTCGTCTAGAGTGCCGAGCGCATCCCAGTTATAATATACTGAATCTTGTGCTTCCGCATCGTGATGCGGAACGAGAAACGGTGTGACCGACACCGCGGCAATGGCGAGACCAATGCCAATGGCACGCAACTTTTTCATCTTGTTTATGTTCCTTGTTTGTTTTTGACCTATTTGGCTTTTATGATAGCATAGTTTTTAAAAAAACGCAAGCGTTTTGGCATATTTTGCGATTGGTCCTTGACAGATATGGGAATATTTCCTAAAATAATACTTACGATCCCCTGTAGCTCAATGGTGGAGCAAGAAGCTGTTAACTTCGAGGTTGTCAGTTCGAGTCTGACCGGGGGAGCCATTTTTTAGGAACCGCCTCAGGCGGATTTTTTATTTTTCGTTTTTTATGTTATAATAATGTAAACGAAGCTATTGAGGTTACGTATTTGTACATTAATTTTTTGAGGAGGTGTATATCATATGGATTGGGTACCCGAAAATGCTCGCGTAATGCTTAGCCAGTTGGTTGAGATGTCGCGCCGGCTCGGGCGCGATCCAACTTTCACCGAGGTCGAACTAGACTCCACGACACCAGCAGCTAACAGCTACGCTTTTTATTTTGGTTCTTTTACGAAAGCTGTGCGAGAGGCTCACCGCATCGCATTCGTTCGCGATAACCGAAAACCCCCATTGCCGGTAGGCAAAAAAACATTCAAAAAGGAGGAAAACACAATGAGCAGAAGAGCCATCACTACCGAGGAATATGTCATTGGCGCCATTCGCCTACAAAAAGAACTGGGACATTTTCCAGAAGCAACTGACATCATGAACGACAAGCGCAGTCCTAGCATTTCAAGCTACATGCGGCGCTACGGCACGAGCTGGGTCGCCCTCACGGCGGTCATTCTGAGCAAAGCGAAAGAGCTAGGTATCAATGAGGATAACGTCGATAGTTATCAGCCACACGAGCCAGAGGCCGGGTATGCAGCAAAAACTATTCCTGGTTCAGAAGACGAGCCAAAGGATAGCCCCACAGCAATTCCCGAGCCCGGCGAAAGCCTTGAAACGCCCGCTGAATCATGCCCGCCCGCGACGATTATCGAGCCTACGAAATCCGGAATCGCTTTACCAAGTGTACTTTCCATGATTTCAGCGGACCCGATTTTGTCTAGCGAAGTAGAGCCCGAAGGCAATAAGCTTATTTCGCTTTACCCGCAGACAAGAATTATCTCGCCAAAGGTCGAAGGTTACGCGGCAGCTTTTATTGCTGACGGCGTAATCCCGCTTAACAAAACGGTTTTAGGCATACCGGTTTCGCGGGAATGTTCTAGACTAAGTCTGGTTTTGGGCGGTCAAATACTAGATTTTCCTGCACCACAAGAAGGCGTCTTCTATATCGTTGAGCGCAAAATTGTAATAGCCGCAAAGATTGCGGGCAGGACTACCTGTGATTTACTCATCCCCAAAAAATACAACACAGATGAAGATGGAATGAAAATCACCGAATTCTTGATACTGTAAAAACGGCCCCCGCAAATTTTGTGGGGGTTTTGTTATGCCGGTGGTCGTCATTGTTTAATCCATTTTTTATTATATAATATAAGTATTCCAGTGAAGGGGGGTAGCACTTATGGAAGGCACTATTTTACAAACTTGGGAAAAGGAAGTAGGAATAAAGACGGTCGCCGTCATAAAGGAAGTAGCAACTCGCTGGGTTGGCGCAAATTACCTCGACAATGAGCCTCACGCAATTCTTGGCCTCGGCGTAATAGCCGAAGGCAATGTTAACATTGGGCTACTGAGCTGGGTGGGCAAGGAGGTCTCGCAATCTTTTCGATATGAGGTTTGCGTTGGTTCTTTGCAGAACTTTATCGAACTATTCGATAGCGCGATGGAAGATGTGAGGGCCCTAAGCGACAATCCAAACCAGCCATTTTTGAAGATGGACGCAATTGCGTCGGATGACGGAACTGTAAACGTCGCAGTGGGCATCTTAAGGCTAGAAAAATTTACGTATTATTTTTTCGACACAGCACGCGATGAAGATGACCTACTGCGAGCTCGAGCATTGCTCTTCGAGCTAGGCTATGTAATCTGCCGCGCTTTGGCGCCGCAGAGCGATGGCGCGTTTCTGCTAGTAAACCAGCTCGTTTTTGAGGACTGTTTCGACAAAATTGGATTATATTATCCTTACCGCCAGGCGGCTATCGCTCATGCCGAAGAAGCCTTTTGCCACAACTTATTCAGCTCCATAAGAGAATGGAGAGCGCAATAGTACACGCCGCCCTAAAAAGCGGCGTTACTTTTTTGTCTTGAAAACGAATTTATAACCGAGATAATTTGTGACCATGCCGCAGAGAGAGCCAAAAGCCTTGGCGGCGAGGTTCGTAAACCAGCTCACGCCGAAGACGAGCAAGGTGAGCTTGATAGCGATGCTCTGCACGACCCAGGCGCTAAAGAACGAAACGACGAGAAAACCGACAATGGTATATTTGAGCGATTTACTACTGCGCCACACGAATTTGTAATTTAGAACGAAGCTAATTGAGACACAAATAGTCGTCGAGATAATGCTCGCGAGAATCTGCGGGATGCCGATAATATTTGCTAGTAAGCCGTAGATACAGAAATCTAGGACCGTATTGAAACAGCCGACGATGACATAACGAATTTTTTCGCCGTGCTTCTCGGTGAGCTTTTTGATTTTCTCTTTCATTACTTTGCCCCGTCGCGCTTTAGAACGGCAGCAATCGTGCGGAAGAAGATCTGTAAATCTAATGCAGGCGACCAGTTCTGAACATAGTAGACGTCGAGAACGCGGCGCTCATTGAACGAAATGTCGCGACGGCCGTGAACCTGCGCCAAGCCGGTGATGCCCGACTTGACTGATAGGATGAGTGCGCGGTCACCATAATCCTTCAACTCAAACGGCTGAAGCGCACGCGGGCCGATGATCGAAATGTCGCCCTTTAGCACATTGAAAAACTGCGGCAATTCGTCGAGGCTGGTTTTGCGGATGAAATCACCAAACTTAGTATAGCGAGGATCGTTCTTAATAAAATCACCTTGCTTGCGATACTTCTTCGAGAGTTCGCTCTTCCCCATCTTTGCAAAGGCCTCCTCAGCGGTCATTCCGCAATACTCTGGCTTCATACTACGGAATTTATAGAGGTTAAACTCGCGGTCATAGCGCGTCAAACGACGGTCCTTGTAGAAGGCCGGCGACTTTGGATCGAGAATCTTCTGAATAACAAAGACAACAAGAATGAATGGAAGCGCAAGGATAGTCAAAACGAAACCAAAGAAGAGGTCGAGAACGCGCTTGTAGGCGCGGGCGCCACCGCTGAGCGGCGTGGTGCGGATCAAAACGACTGGGGTTGCCGCGATGAACTCAACGTTATTAGTGAGCGTAATGATCGAGCTCTCGGCCGGCGAATAATAATAAAGTGCGTGATGGTCGATAGCAATCTTATTAACACCCTCGATGTCACGATCGTCGGTGTTAATGATGGCATCGATTTTATGGTGGCTAATTGCCTCTTCGATTGTCTTATACTGCTTTTTCTTCCATTCACTTGGCACATATTTGTCTGCAGCAACAACACCGACGACCTTGTAGCCCGTCTCCGGCGAAATGCCCATGAGGAGCTGCGTCGTATTGCTGCTATCACCGACGATGAGCGTGCGTACGAGGCCGACGCTTCGGCGGAGGAAGAAGCGATGAACTAGAGAGATAATTAAGCGCTCGACGACGAGCGTGGCAAAGCAGAAAAGCGCAGTAAGAATTGCGATACCGCGCACCGGGAAAAGAGAGCTGGTCGCAATGGTGGTATTACTGGCAAAGAAATCATAGGTAATTATTGCCATCACGCCGAGGACGCTCGCAACGAGCAAGCGAATGGCGAGCATGAATGGGCGGCCGAGAATTTTCTTACTATAAAGGCCGAGCGCAATAAGAATAACGAGCCAAACCGGAAGAAGGATGAGATTGGTCAAAACGAAATCGGTTAGCGCAGATTCAAAGAAATACGGGCGAGGGTCGATGTTAGTGCGGAAGTAATATGCGAACGAGAACGAAAAAATAATCGCAAGCGCGTCGCCAAAGAATAAACAGATACGGTAAACGAGACCCGGCTCTTTTTTCATCTTATATTATTATATCAAATTCAGATAGAAAGCCCTAGCAGCTTTGCGGCGGCCTTAAGCGTAGCGAGGTCATCTTTAATGCTAGGATCCTCGGGGTTCTCGCGAGATTGCTCTTCGAGTTTTTCGATTTTCGCCTTAAATAGACCTGTCGTCTCTTCGTGCTGCTCAATCGGAATGACGCGGAGGGAGCGCTGGACATTGTCGGTTTTCTCTAGAAAACCACGATCTACGCAGTTCTGAACATGCTCCGCAACGGCAGAAACGGATTTCTTCTTGAGAGCAGCCATAATCTCGCGATAAGTCGGAGAATAGCCATGCTCATAGGTGTACGATGCAATGTAATCGAGTAATTCCTGCTGTTTCTTTGTCGGTCTTTCCATATATTAATATTATATAACAAAAAACTACCCCGTTTAACGGGGGTAGTTTCCTAAATAATCTATCTTAAAGACTAATTATTTTTTGCGGGAAATGGTCAAGAAACCGTTGCGTGGGTTTTCGTTGACTTCGCGATCTGCTGGAAGGTCGCATGGGGTACCCTTAGCATTCTTCGCAACCTTGGTGAAGAAGTAAATCGTCTGTGGTTTGCCGCCACGGAGAGTAACCTCGGACTTGTGAAGATAGTATTTAACACCCTTGGAATTGGTATGTTCGTAAGCCATTTTAGACTTTCCTCCTTAGTTTTATATCTCTATCTTATGACCTCTAGAGAGCCCTGTCAATAGAGAAAATCACTTTTTTCTAGGGTGAGAGACAACAGATACAGCTATCTTAAGGAAGAACCAAATGAAGAAGCGAATTACGAGAGCAATTACGAGAATTACGCAGATAAGAATAACAATGCCGGAGCCGCATGGATACCACTGAGGAGAGGCAAATTCGTAGCGAAAGAGTTCCGTGGACGGGAGATTAGCGGCGCCGTATGCGTCCATATTATCGGTAACCGGGAAAGCGGCAAGTTCATTAATCCAACAGTTAATATATTCTTTGTCGGGATAGCGCCAGCCATACTTTTTGCCCTGCGCATCACAAATTGCGGCAACTTTTTGGTAGATGTTCCCGTTTGGATTTTTTGCATTCTTGTCGATTTCTTCCTGGGCCTTCCTGATGGCTTCTTGAGCGCGGCGTAAATACTGATTTTCGAGATAGAATGGGCCGGTACCGAAGGTTATGCGTTGTTGGCCATTTTCTTCAACGGTATTAAAAACTATGTGCTTAAGCGTGAAGCCTTGCAGGTCGCTCAACGCTTTCGCGGTTTTCGCGTCATCGCCTTCGCTATCGGCGGCAAGAACGGCATCGCGGAGCTCCGTCATCCGAATATGATCAAACCGAAGAAGCGTGGCGGCAAAAAAACTTAAGAGAATCAAAATAAGCGCTAGCTTCCAACTCCTCAGTCGGAAGATCTTAGCGAGCCCCTGTCTCAACTTATCCTTAGACAGTCCACCCATAATATACTAAAATTATAGCATGAAGGTATATTTTTCGGGAATCAGCGGCACCGGTATCGGGCCCCTGGCGGAATTAGCGCAAGATGCAGGCATGACAGTATGCGGCTCAGATTTGCAGCGCGGCGCAATCGCAGACGAAATCGACAAGCGCGGCATCGCCGTATCATATGGATCACAAGATGGCAAATTTTTGGCCGAACAGCTCGACGGGCTCGATTGGTTCGTCTATACGTCTGCCCTTCCTGAAGACCACGCCGAACTAAAGATGGCGAAAGAAGCTAACATCCGCGTTTCCAAGCGCGACGAGTTCCTCGCCGAATTCGTAAAGATGCATGGCCAGAAAATGATTGCCGTAGCTGGAACACACGGGAAAACAACGACCACTTCGATGATTATTTGGTGCTTCCACGCACTCGGCATTCCGGCGAGCTATCTCGTTGGCACTACGCTGCCATGGGCAAATGGCGGCAACTTTTCAAAAGACGCCGAATACTTTATCTATGAGGCCGACGAATACGACCGCAATTTCTTAGCCTACCATCCATATCTTGCGGCAATTACTGTCGTAGATTACGATCACGCAGATATTTATAAGACTCCAGAAGAATACCGCGCCGCATTTGCGCAATTCGAAGGCCAATCTGAAAACGTTGTAAAAAACACAACAGTTGATAGCAGGATTACTCTTGTCGGTGAACTACGCAGGCAAGATGCATCAATTTGTCTTGCTGTTATGAAACAGGTTTGTGATAAGAGCGAAGAAGAAATTATTGCCGCGCTCAACCAGTTCCCTGGCGCCGGACGCCGTTTTGAGAAGCTTTGCGACAATGTTTATTCCGACTATGGTCATCATCCAGAGGAAATCGCAGCTACGATTGCGATGGCTTCGGAGCTAAAGGCTCGCGATGGCGCGCAAGGAGTCGCCGTATTGTATCAGCCACATCAGAATTCTCGCCAGCACGAAGTTAAGGCTGGCTACAAGAAGGCTTTCATCGGCGCCGACAAGGTGTTCTGGCTCCCGACTTATCTCACGCGCGAAGACCCAAATCTTGCCGTGCTAACACCGGCTGAGCTAATTAGCGAGATGGATAATGCGGACATTGCAGAGCCAGCCGAGCTAAACGACACTTTGGCCGCAAAAATACGCCAGCTTCATCAAAATGGATGGATTGTTATCCTAATTACCGCCGGACCAGCAGATACTTGGTTTAGAAATTGTTTTCTTCAGAATTAAAGTCTTCGTCGTGACCGACGATATCAATGCTTAGACTCTCGTTCGAAAGTGGTTCTGGGGAGAAGTCGTTGGAAGAATCTTCGATACGCCCCATAACAGTGTCGTATTCCTTTAGATATTGATCCAAAACACTAGAATTTACCTCGCCATCGGCAGAGAATAGTTCCTTTTTATCGTCATCGGTGTCGTGTTTTTCGTCTTCAAAAATGTAGCCCGGGCGTGAGCGATCGAGATAGACGTCCCCCGTTTCGCGATAAATGTGAAGGCTAACGGCAGTAGAAACGAAAGCGATTGCGGTTGCGGCAAAACCGAGAACGATAAGGTTGCGACCGCCTTTTATTTTTTTATTCTGCTCAACAATCTCTGGCGATTCTATCGGTTCATTATTCATTTGGATGCTCCTGGCTATACAATTCTTCCCTGAGGCTTTGAACCGATTCGCGATGCTCATCTGCAATTTCGCGCAGTCTATCAATGCTCCATTCCATGTCGTCGCGGCGCCCACGAACATGTTCGAGTTGTTCGTAAAAGCGATATGGTTCGTCTTTGCAGTTGACTCCAATCAGTGATTCGAGCTCTTTTTGATACTCAATATAGTCACGTTTAAAGCGCTCGCGCACACTAGAGAATTCAGCCTGTTGGGCGGCTATTTCGCCACTAGCTTTATTGTTTTTGACAAGGCGGAGATTGAGATTCATCATGAGGCTGTTTGCGATGGCCTCAAACTGCGCGCCAAGATGAACGCGGCTCTTGGCATCAATGCGCTGAACGTTCTGAAGCTGCAGCTTGATACTGGAGCAATTGGAGGAAATGTTGCCAATTTGCTCTTCGGTAAGCTCGACGGCAAAAAGGTTGGTCGGCATAGCCGCAGTTAGTACTGCACAAAATATAATCAAACCTTTTTTCGCGAGATTCATACTAAAAGTATATCATTATTCTTCGTCAGGCATGAGCTGAAGATGGCAATCAGTAATCTGATAGTCATCGACAACCGAAGGCGCGCTCATCATGAGATCGACGCCGGAGCCATTCTTCGGGAAGGCAACGATATCGCGGATGTTTTCGGTCTCTTCGAGGACCATAAAGATGCGGTCAATACCATAAGCGCAGCCAGCGTGCGGAGGTGCGCCGAACTTAAAGGCGTTAAGCATGCCGCCGAAGCGAGCTTCGACATATTTCTCGTCATAACCAAGAATACCGAAGACTTTGTACATAATTTCTGGGTTGTGGTTGCGGACGGCGCCAGAGCAAATCTCGTAGCCGTTCATAACCATATCGAACTGGTCAGCAACGATTGCGAGTTTTTCTTCGTCGGTCTTAGCGTTTTCGAGAGCTTCTAGGCCACCTTTCGGCATCGAGAATGGGTTGTGGCCGAAGTCGAGCTTCTCTGCTCCGTCATCCCACTCATAGAATGGGAAGTCGACAATCCAGCAAAGTGCCACGACATTAGGATCTTTAAGTTTGAAGTGATCAGCAAATGCAATGCGGAGCTGGCCGAGGACCTTGTTGACCTTGGCGCGCTTGTCGGCACCGAAGAAGACAGCATCGCCGCTTTCGGCGCCAGTTTTCTTCGTGATAGCTTCGAGTTCGGCTTCGCTCAAGAACTTGGCAATTGGGGATTTGATGCCTTCTGGGGTGTAGGTGAGATATGCGAGACCGCCAGCGCCAAGCTTGCGAGCCTGTTCAGTAAATGCGTCAATCTGAGAACGACTAAGGTCTGCGCCATTTTTGACGCAAATTGCCTTCACGCATTCGGCTTTTGCAAAGACTGCAAATTCTGTATTCTTCAAATCATCAGTGAGATCGATGAGCTCCATGCCATAGCGAAGGTCTGGCTTATCGACACCATATTTTTCCATCGATTCCTGGTATGGAATGCGCGGGATATCTTCGCTCATGAGCTTCTTGCCACCAAAATCTTTGACGAGGCTCTTTACGAGCGGCTCCATTTCCTGGCGGACAGTTTCGCCGTCCTCAACAAAGGACATCTCGCAGTCGAGCTGATAGAACTCACCGTAGAGACGGTCAGCGCGTGGGTCCTCATCGCGGAAACAAGCTGCGATTTGATAATAGCGAGGAATACCGCCGACCATCAAAAGCTGCTTAAACTGCTGTGGAGCCTGCGGCAAAGCATAAAACTTACCTGGCTGAAGACGAGATGGAATGATGAAGTCGCGTGCGCCTTCTGGAGACGAGTTGGCGAGAATTGGGGTAGTGACCTCGATGAAATCATGCTCGTGCATATATTCACGCATGAAGCGATAGTACTCAGAACGACGAGCGAGGCGCTTCTGCATGCTAGGACGGCGCAAGTCGAGATAACGATACTTGAGACGAAGTTCTTCGCCGGTTTCGACGCCCTCATCGTGGGTAGAAACAGGAACTGGTTCGGAGCGATTGAGAAGCTCGAGAGTGTCTACGACAACCTCAATATTGCCAGTTGGAATATTTGGATTCTCGAGACCTGCACCACGCTGACGAACGGTACCTTCGGCACGAATCACATATTCATCACGAAGATGTTCAGCAAGCTCAAATGCATCTTTGGTCTGCGGGTCAATCACGAGCTGAATTAGGCCAGTATGGTCGCGCAAATCGATGAAAATGAGACCGCCGTGATCGCGGCGAGAATTTACCCAGCCAGCCAGTTGAACTTTTCCGGATTTGACAGTTAAATCTTTTGCTAGGGCTCTCATTATTTGCTCCATTAAAAATAATTATTGTTTTACAAATTATTATTATACCATATTTCTCTCTTAACGGAAGCGGCGAGATTCGCGATCTAGATCGCGATTTTTGATGGTCTGGCGTTTGTCGTATTTTTTCTTACCTTCGCCGACAGCAATAATGAGCTTGATGTGGCGTTTTAGAGGCAGTAGCTCGACTGGAACGATTGTATTTCCCTCTTGCTTGGCGCGGTCGAGGCCAGCAATCTGTTTTTTGGTCGCGAGAAGTTTGATATCCTGCTCGGTTTCAGTCCCGAGAGTCAGGCCAAGAAGATAAAGCTCGCCTTGGCGAAGCGTGACGTAGGTACCCTTAAGCTGAGCATGATGGTCGCGAATGAGGCGAACTTGCGGGCCCGTCAAAACCATACCGACTTCGAGTTTGTCGGACAAATTATAGTCGTAATGCGCGCGACGATTAACGACTGCTGTAGCCGGTTTTTTGGTTTTCTTCATACCTAGATTATACCAGAGAAGGATTAGGAGTGCTCTTTGCGGATTTGGCGAGCGAGTTTTTTATTAAATTGGCGTTCAAATTTGGCAAAGATTTTTGGGCCGAAGGTCTTGTAACCAGTGCGGCTAACAAAGTTTTTGAAAGCCTCAGTCGGCTTGTGCCAAGTCGAAGCGTAATGATGGTAGGCGATGGTGTTTTTCGTGCTGCAATCCTTACCGGTCATGTAGTGCTTTGGGCTGAAATATTCACGCGAGAAAACGGCAAGGCCATTGTCGCCATAGACACGCGTCTCACCATCGAGCTCAAGCGGCCAAAAGTCTTTCGCATAGACTGATGGACTATGGACAGTTTTCAGGAAGGTATTGGTTGTAATTTTTTGCTTCGGGTCAGCGAGTTCGTAGCGTTTTAAAATTTTACCAATCCATGGAGAATGTTTCTCGGCGCCAAAAAACGCGGTCGTAAACCAAAAATTCGATTCCCAGCCAGCGACTGCTCGGTATTTTGTTAAGTCGCTCAAGGATTTACGCAATTCGACGTCCGTATCTAGATAAAAACCGCCGTGCTCGTAGACGACATACATGCGGATAATATCCGAGGCGAGCGCATAGCGTTTTTCTTCAATCGCCTTCTTGACGAGCGGGTATTTTTTGAGGTCGATTGCGTTCTCGTCCCAAAGACGAATACTAAAGTCTGGGTTTAGCTTACGCCATCCCTCGATATACTTTTTATCTTGCTCAGGTATATTTTCTTTACCGCCGATCCAGACGTAGTGGATGGTTTTTGGAATACTCACTAGAGTTCCCTTTCACGGTTAGCTAAGACTTCGTTGTAGATTTCTTCCATGCGAGTCAAAGTATGGCTAATATCGTGTCGCTCGGCGCGCGCAACGCTTTCCTTTGACATTTTTTCGCGGAGTTTTGGATTATCTATGATTTTTAGAATATTGCGCGCGACGCCATTGACGTCGTCTGGATCTGCAAGGTAGCCATTCTTGTTGTTCTTCACTAGTTCATGAACGGCGCCAGCTTTTACCGCCACGCACGGCAAGCCGCTCGCCATCGCCTCCATCAATACAATGCTCTGCGTTTCAGTCTTCGAGGTGATTGCGAAAACGGAGCCCGTACGATAAATCTGCGGCAAATCATCTCCAACAACACGACCAAGGAAATGTATCTGCTCAGAAAGACCGGCCTTTTCGAGAATCGACTCAAGCTTCGGTTTGGCCGTACCGTCACCAACAACAACAAGTTGCGCGTCTGGTTTTTTCTTCGCTACTTTTACGAAAGCCTCAGCAAGAACATCGAGCGACTTTTCCGGGTCAACGCGTCCAACGTAAAGGACAATCGGTTTCGTGCGAGGAATATTGTATTTATCATAGATTTCTTTATTTGGCTTGCCCTTCGCGAAGCGAGATAAATCGATACCATTGCTCAAAGCCTCAACTGGCACCTTGAATGGCTTGCGCTTGTGCGGGATAAGATCTGCGACGGCCTGTTCGGTCGGCATAGTAGCATATTCGCTGCGCTTCAAAAAGCTCACGAAATATTTATTCATCATTGAGTTAATTGGCTTTTTCGCTGGTTTCGGCAATTTTAGCTGCTGCGTGAGATTGTCTGGATAGGCATGGTCGGTCGAAACGAGCGGGATATCGTGCTTTTTCGCATAGCGAAAAACAGCAAGAGCGACTGGCCCTGGTGTTTGGTCATGGATAATATCCGGCTCAAAGTCATCAAGCACTTGGCAAACTTCTTTGTAGCAGTTGAGGCTTACATTCAAACCATTCTTATAAAATAGCTTCGGCAATCTTAGGCCTAGGAATTCCTTAGCCTCCGGCACCTTATTGATCTGATCTGGATAAACGTGAATGCGCATTGAGCTAAGTCGAACAACCGTAAAGCCATACTCTGGGTCTTTCTCGACAGCAAAATCCCCCGTGGTGCTTGGAGCGACAATCATGACTTTGTGGCCTCGCTTTTTTAGGCCAGCGGCGAGGTTGCGAGAAAAAACTGCTACGCCGTTAATCATCGGGTAGTAGATATCTGACGAGATGACAATTTTCATACCCCTATTATACCATCAGACAAATCTAGCGCCGTCATGCTATAATATGCTTATGTTATTGACTGGTTCGAAGTTGATTGGGATGCCGGTGCTAAGCCTTCATATGGGCGGAGCAATTGCAAAAACTACGCATGCCGTAATTGACCCTGATATTCTCGGCGTTGTTGCGTACGAGCTCGAGGGGCCAATTATTAAAAACGATCCAGAAGTTGGCGATATCCTCGACATAAACGACATTCGCGAGCTAAGCAACGGCGGCATTATTGTCGATTCCGCCGATCGTTTTACGACCCGAGAAGATGTCGTCAAATTTGATAAAATCATGAAGCTCCATTTCAACCTAGTCGGGCTAAAGGTCGTAACCCAAGACGGCAAAAAAGTCGGCAAGGTCAGCGATTATACGCTTGATTCGAATTCGATGATTATTTACCAGCTCATCGTTCAGAGACCGTTTGTTTCCTCCCTTATCGACCCTACGCTCACAATTAACCGTTCGCAGATTATTGAGATCGATGATTTTAAAGTCACAATTCGCCATGATAAAGCGCAAATAAAGATCAAAGAAGACAAGAAAAAGACGGCCGAAGAATTCGTGCCAAACTTTACAAATCCATTCAGGAAACCAGCCTACACCGAAGAAGAGTCGACAGTTAACTCGTCGACGATGTCCGAGTAATTAAAACCTTGGCGCAGTAAGTACTGAATTAATTTCTGCTCGTCATCATAACGAGCTCTTTTTCTGGCAATGATTTTTTGGAGCTCAGCTCGCTCGTCGCGGCTGGAGCCCGATAATACCTCGTCAACAATCTGGCTAGCAATGCCCTTTTGCTGAAGCTCGAGGCGAAGTTTTTTAGTGCTCGTTCCCTTTGCAACATTGCGGTTTTCTACCCAAATTTCCGCAAAGCGCCGATCATCGACATAGCCGCGTTCTTTAAGCCGCTTCATGACGAGCGGAACAAGCGAGGCGTCGTAGCCTGGTTTTTCTTTCGTTTGGTACTCGCCAGTCTTACGATTCTTGACCCGAATTTTGCGATCATAAGTTTTGCCACGAAGATAGTCGCTAATTTCGCGTTCGGAGCGCGGGCGCATAAGAACATACTCGAGCGCGCGAGCATAGAACTTGCTGAATTCCGAGGCGCGCTTTAAGTCCGCGAGCTCTTCGTCGTCGAGCTCACGGCCAATCTTCAGACGGAAATCGACGACTTGCGAGATGTCGAGCGAACAGAAAAACTTGTCATCAACATAGACATTGACGCGATTTTTGTCGCGAACGGCCTCTTTTAAATCAGTCACGCGATGCCCTACCGACGCCTTCGCGCCGGTAGTAGTATCGTCAAAAATCGTATGTTTTTCTAGCATCGATTATTCTGCGCTAGCAGCAGCCGCTTCGCGGACTTTCTTCTCGATTTCGTCCATGAGCTCCGGTTTATCCTTGAAGAGTTTCTTCACGGATTCGCGGCCCTGGCCGAGAGTTTCGCCATTGTACTTAAGGAAGGCACCCGATTTCTCCATGACGCCGTACTGAACAGCGAGATCGAGAACGTCGCCAGTCTTGCTCACGCCTTCGTTGTACATAATGTCAAACTCGGCAGTGCGGAATGGCGCAGCAATTTTATTCTTCACAACCTTAATCTTCGTGCGGTTACCGGCAATATTTTCGCCGTCTTTAATCTGGCCAATGCGGCGAATATCGATACGGACGGAAGCGTAAAATTTCAGAGCATTACCGCCAGTGGTAGTTTCTGGATTGCCGAAGAGAACGCCGATCTTCATGCGGATCTGGTTAATGAAGATGACCGTGGCCTTGGTCTTGCTGATGATGCCAGTGAGCTTGCGCATCGCCTGAGACATCAAGCGAGCTTGAAGGCCCATCTGAGCGTCGCCCATATCGCCATCGATCTCGGCCTGAGGCACGAGCGCGGCAACAGAGTCTACTACGATGAGATCAACCGCGCCGGAGCGAACGAGAGTCTCGCAAATTTCGAGAGCCTGCTCGCCGTTATCTGGCTGAGAGATCAAGAGATTGCCGGTATCGACGCCAATCTTTCTAGCATAGCTTGGATCGAGCGCGTGCTCGGCGTCGATAAAGGCAGCTTGGCCGCCTTGCTTTTGAATCTCGGCAATGGCATGAAGCGCCAAAGTCGTCTTACCAGATGATTCTGGGCCATAAATCTCAATAATGCGACCTTTTGGATAACCGCCGCCAAGCGCTAGGTCGAGCGCTAAAGACCCAGACGAGAATAGCTCGACATCAATCTTCGACTGGTCGCCGAGCTTCATAATGGAGCCGTCGCCAAATTGCTTCGTGATCTGTGAAAGCGCCAAATCTAGGGCTTGTTTTTTGCCATCATTTTTATCTTTTCCGTCCACCACGTCCTGACTCTTTTTAGCCATGAGAAATACCTCCTTTAATACTTATATTTTACCTTATCTAGCGCATAATCGGCAACCGGTCGAAGAAATAGCTAAGCGTTTGTTCTATCCCTTCTTTCTGTTTCTCGTCTAGCTCACCATGCGCATTAACGGTTGGGTTACGGCGATTGATATGGGCAACGTAGTTAATTTCACCACTAGTCAAATCGAAACCAACCCCATAAATATCTTCCAGTTGGCATCGGCGAACAAGAAGCATGTCTCGCATATCATGCAGGTAGCCATCACCGACCGAGATAACACACTTGCGTGGATCGACGGCCGCCCAAACGTATCCCTCGCATTCTCTACGTAAACGCGCTAATTCCTCCTTGGTCAACCTAATTCTTTTATATATTGTCATTGAGATATTTCTCCTTATTTAATTTTTTATAACCGGCAGAATAACACCAAAATCTAGCTGCTTAAAGCATAATTACAATATTTTTGGCACTTTTTCATTTTTATGTTGTAATATTGTGCTAAAATAGAATAAATTAGAAAAAATACAAGGATTAAATAATGAGCGGACATAGTAAATGGGCAACCACCAAGCGCCAGAAGGCCGTCGTTGACGCCAAGCGCGGTGCGTTGTTTACAAAAATCGGTAACCAAATTGCAATTGCTGCGCGCAGCGGTACCGATCCTGCCATGAACCCATCGCTTGCAATGGTGCTCGAGAAGGCTCGCCTCGCAAATATGCCGAAGGCGAACATCGAGCGTGCAATTGCCCGCGTTGAGGACAAGAATGCAGCAGCTCTCATCGAAGAGACTTATGAAGCCTACGGCCCTGGCGGCGTTGGTATTATCATCGAAGTCGCAACCGATAACAAAAACCGCACGATGCCGGAGGTGCGCCACACGCTCGAGAAAAACGGTGGCCGCATGGCCGATCCAGGCTCGGTTATGTTCCAGTTCACCCGCAAAGGCGTGATTTTTACGAAGTCCAAGGGTGACGAAATAATGATGGCCGCGCTTGATGCTGGCGCAGAGGATGTCGTCGACGAAGAAGACGGCACGACAATTTATACTGTCGCGTCTGATCTTATGAAGGTTCGCGGCGCTCTGATTGACGCTGGCTATGAAATTGATTCCGCCGAACTTCAATATGTGCCAAATAACACCGTGCCAGTTGAAGGCGAAACAGGCGAAAAAGTCGAAAAGATTCTTGACGCCATCGATGACCTCGACGACGTCGTGGCCGTTCACACGAATGCTGAATAAACAAAAATCTCCCTCAAAATGAGGGAGATTTTTTATGCACTGCATGATATAATATTTTTATGAAGCAACAAGCAGATTATATGGTGGAAATCGGCAAGATGATTGCTGAAAATCGCATCCGAAAGGATGTGACGCAGGCTGAACTCGCAAAAGCAATTGGCACGAGCCAGTCCGCAATTAACCGCATTGAACATGGCAAACAAAACGCCTCTCTCGAGATGATTTCAAAAATCAGCCGAGTGTTAGGTGTTCAGATCATCACATTGAACGACGGCTCTACGCAGGGCTATCGCATAAACGGCGGCAAAGAGCTAAAAGGAAGCATAGATATTAACACATCGAAGAACGCGGCAGTCGGGCTTCTTTGCGCTTCTCTTCTTAATGAAAAGAAAACAATCTTAACTCATCTGGCGCATATTGAAGAGGTCTATCGTATTATCGAGGTTCTCGAATCAATCGGCGTAAAAATCACCTGGATCAATGACGGACGCGATCTCGAAATTCGTCCGCCGAAGCAGCTAAAGCTTGAAAGGCTTAATCTCGAAGCAGCGCGCAGAACGCGCACGGTCATCATGATGATGGGGCCGCTTCTTCACCGCTTCAAACATTTCCGCCTACCATACGCAGGCGGCTGTTCGCTTGGTTCGCGCACGGTCGAGCCGCATCTTCACGCACTCAAGACTTTCGGCCTAAAAGTCGACGCAAAATGCAATCCTGGCTTTTATGAGGCGAGCGTCAAGGACATCGAGGATGGCAATCGTAAGATTGTGCTAATCGAACGTGGCGATACCGTTACGGAAAATGCAATTATGGCAGCGGCGCTCTGCCCTGGCAAGACAACGATCGTCGGAGCTAGCCCAAACTACATGGTGCAGGATGTTTGTTTCTATCTCGAAAAATTGGGCGTTAAGATTGAAGGTATTGGCACGACCAACCTAATCGTGCATGGCGTAAAACGTATAGCAAGAGAAGTCTCCTACGCGCCAAGTGAAGACCCGATTGAGGCAATGAGCTTCATTGCGGCCGGCATCGTGACACATTCGCAAATCGAGATTAAACGCGTGCCAATCGAATTCCTCGAGATTGAGCTAGAAATCCTCCGCAGTATGGGCCAAAAGATGACTCTCTCGAAGGAGTATTTAGCAGAAAATGGGAAGACGAGATTGGTCGATATTAAGCTCCTCAAATCGAAGCTTCATGCGCCAATTGACAAGATTCACCCGATGCCGTTCCCTGGCCTCAACATCGACTCCCTACCGTTCTTCTCAGCAATCGCGGCGACCGCCGAGGGGCGCACACTGATCCATGACTGGGTGTTCGAAAACCGCGCAATCTACACAACTGAATTATCGAATCTCAATGCAAAGGTCGAGCTACTCGATGCGCACCGCGTGTTTGTGAACGGCCCAACCAATTGGCGCCCAGCCGAGATGATGGCACCACCGGCCCTGCGTCCGGCAGTGGTTGTAATGCTTGCAATGCTCGCTGCTCCTGGCAAATCAATCCTGCGCAACACGTATTCGATTGCGCGTGGCTACGAAGACTTTGCGCACCGTCTGGTTTCCCTTGGCGCAGATATCGAAATGTTGAATGATTTATAGTATAAAAACAGATACGGATGTAGTATAATTGTTGTATGTCTATTACAAGAGAAGATGTCCTACACTTGGCTGAGTTGTCCAGTATTTCTCTCGACGAATCGCAAATTGAGCCGCTAAAGAAGGATCTCGATAACATCGTGAACTATTTTTCGCAGCTCGATGAGCTAGATACCGACAATGTTGAGCCAACCTACCAGTGTTTTGATATGCAAAATGTTTGGCGCGAAGATAATATCGAAGAGTTTGAAGCGAAGCGCGACAATCTCCTCGCACTCACCGTCGAAAGTGAAGATAACCAGATAAAGGTACCAAAAGTCCTATGAAAATTGCCGATAAGAATACCAAGGCGGTAGATTTGGTGCGTGCCGCATTAGAAAAAGCCAAAAAATACGAAGATTATCATGCATTTATCTCGATGAACGAAGCGCATGCCTTGGATCGCGCTCGCGAGATTGATGCAAAAATCGCGCGCGGCGAAGATGCAGGTCGTCTCGCTGGCGTTCCGTTCGCACTTAAAGACAATTATCTTAGCCCAGAAGGCCATACGACCGCTGCGGCAAAGATGCTCGAGGATTTCCCTGCTCCAATTACCGCTACGGCCGTAGCAAGAATCGAAGCCGAGGGCGCAATCATGATTGGTCGCACCAACCTCGATGCTTATGCGCACGGCGGTAGTACCGAAAACTCTTACTTTGGTCCAACCTCCAACGCTTACGACAAGACGCGCGTTTCCGGCGGTTCATCTGGTGGTAGCGCGGTAGCAGTTGCACTCGACATCGTGCCATTTGCACTCGGTTCTGATACCGGCGGTTCGATTCGTCAGCCAGCAAGCTTCAACGGCGTTTACGGCATCAAGCCAACCTTCGGTACGGTTAGCCGTTACGGCGTGGTCGCGATGGCTTCTTCTACCGATACGATGGGCTGCTTTGCGAAGAATGTCGAGGACGTAAACCTTGTCATGAGCATCATGGCCGGCAAGGACGAAAAGGATTCCACGACTCTCGATGATTTCTGGACGAAGCCGCTCGAAGAGGCAAAACCTGCAAAGAAGAAAATTGGCCTTATTAAAGACTTCATGGGCGAAGGCGTAGATGAGGAAGTAAAGGAAGCTGTTCGCAATTATGCCGACAAGCTCAAGAGGGCCGGCTACGAAATCGACGAAATCAGCATGCCAACTCTCAAGTATGCGCTCGCGATTTATTACATCGTGGTGCCAGCCGAAATCGCATCAAACCTCAGCCGCTATGACGGCATCAGATACGGCCTCCGTTCAAAAGAAGCGAAAGACCTCGACTCTGTTTACAACATGACGCGCGACGAAGGCTTCATGCCAGAAAACAAACGCCGCATCATGATTGGCAACTTCGTGCTTAGCTCCGGTTTCTTTGATGCCTACTATCTCAAGGCGCAGAAGGCACGTACGCTCCTCATTAACGAGTACAACAAGGCGTTCGAGAAATATGACGCATTGCTCTGCCCAGTCGCACCGCGCCCAGCGTTCAAGATTGGCGAGAACACTTCTGATCCGCTTCAGATGTATCTCGAAGACGTAATGACGACGCCGCCAAGCCTCGCTGGCCTTCCTGGCCTCTCTGTTCCTGCCGGTAAGAGCAAGGCCGGTTTGCCGATTGGCGCACAGCTAGTTGGTCCTCGTCAAAGCGATCAGATGCTACTTCATATTGCCTCGGAGGTCGAAGAATAATGGACGGTTCTCTAATTATCTTCTTGATTGCGATTCTCATCGTAGGTATTTTGGTTTTCCTCGCAATCGCGATGACGAGCAAGCATGGCCATGTTTTCGACAAAGAAAACTACCAGGTCGATTTCTTGCAAATTGAGCAGATGCTCCAGAAAGAAAATCCGGCTAGCTACGGTATGGTAATTATCGAGGGCGACAAAATTCTTGATCGCGCAATGATGGAAATGGGTATTCAGGGGCGCACGATGGGCGACCGCCTAAAGAAGATCGGCAAGGCAAAGTTCAGCCAGCTTAATTCCGTTTGGCACGTCCATAGACTACGCAATCAGATTGCACATGAACACGATTTTAAGCCAGAGTATCGTCAGGCACAACACGCACTCGAGACCTACAAGCAGGCATTAAAAGATTTAGGAGCGATTTAGATGAGCGAATATAAGATTACAATCGGAATTGAATGCCACGTCCAGCTCAATACGAAGACGAAATTATTCAGTGGCGTAGACAATGATGCGGTCGACAAGGAGCCAAACTCCTGCGTTAGCCCAATCGATTATGCCCTTCCTGGCATGTTGCCAGTACTCAACAAGGCGGCCGTCGAAAAAGCCGTTCGCGCCGGTCTCGCAATGAATTGTAAGATTAATCTTCTCAGCCGCTTTGACCGCAAGCACTACTACTATCCAGATTTGCCAAAGGGCTATCAGATTTCTCAGATGTATCAGCCAATTATTGGCGCTGGCGTCATTCATCTTCCAGACGGCAGTGACGTTCATATTGAGCACGCGCACCTCGAAGAGGATGCTGGCAAACTCAGCCACTTCGGCAGCTATTCCCTCGTTGACTTGAACCGCGCCGGTACGCCACTCATCGAGATTGTTTCGATGCCAGACATCCATTCCGCCGCGCAAGCTCGCGCTTACTGCGAAGAGCTTCATCGCCTCATGATGTACGCTGACGTCACGAACGGTGATCTCTACCAAGGCAACATGCGCTTCGATGTAAACATTTCGATTTCCAATACCGATAAGCTCGGCACTCGTGCAGAGATCAAGAACCTCAACTCCTTCCGTAGCGTCGAACGTGCGGTTGAGTATGAATACAAGCGTCAGAAAGCATTGCTCGAAAAGGGTGAAAAGGTGGTTCAGGAAACCCGCGGTTGGAACGACGCAACTGGTAAGACCACTTCTCAGCGTAGCAAGGAAGAGGCACAGGATTACCGCTACATGCCAGAACCAGATGTCCCGCCAATCGTACTCGAGCAGAGTTATGTCGATAAGGTTGCGACCGAGATGCCACTAATGCCAGCAGATTACCGCGGCAAGTTTAGCGTGCTCAATCTTGACGATAGCGCCGTTGAAGCAATCATTAATTATCCTGTTCTTGCAAAGCGCCTCGCCGAAGTCTGCGAAAAAGACGTGAAGCTTGCGCCTAGAGTTGCCAACTGGTTCGCCAGTGTTTTGCTCGCTGAAGAAAACCTTGATAAGGATTTTTCGCTTGCAACTGGCGCCGAACTTACTGAGCTTTCCGAGATGGTCGAGAAGAAAGAACTCTCCTCTACCGCGGCGAAGGAAGTTCTTCTTGAGATGTACGACCATAAGAATACGTCAAAGACCCCGCATCAGCTCGCAAAGGAGATGAACCTTCTCCAGGAGAATGACACCGATGCGCTGTCGGCGATTATTGATGAAGTTTTAGCAATGCCAGAATGCGCCAAGGCGGCGGAAGACGTCAAGAATGGCGAGATGAAGGCAATTGGATTCCTCGTTGGGCAAGTCATGAAGAAGTCGCAAGGAAAGGCAAACCCAGCTAGCGTTAACGAGTTAATTAGAAGTAAGCTATCATAAAGGAGAAATATGGCATACAAAAAAGCAACTAAAGCAGTGATTACCGACGCCGGTTTCGCTAGTCGCTTCCTACCAATTACCAAAACAATTCCAAAGGCGATGTTGCCACTTGGCCCAAAGCCAATCATGCAGTACGTCGTCGAGGAATGTGTCGCTGGCGGCATCAAGGACATCATCATCGTCTCGACGCCAGAAGGCAAGCATATTTATGAGGACTACTTCAGCAACCCTTGCGAGAAGATTTACAAGCAGCTCGCTTCTCAGGGTAAACTTGATCGTTTCGAATCGGTTCGTAACGTACTCGAGATTGCAAACATCAAGGTAATTGAGCAGGACCAGAGCTTGCCGTACGGCAATGGCAGCCCAATTGCGAGCGCAAAGCCTTATCTCAATGACGACGAGGCTTTCCTTGCTCTCTATAGCGATGACCTCATCTTCGGCCAAGGCGACGTTTCCACTCTCATGGCCGCTCATGAAGAATATCCAGACGCAAAGGCGATTATTACCGCACAGGAAATGCCGCAGGAAGTCTGGAGCAAGTATGGCATGATTGCACTCAAGGACGAAAAGAAGATGACGCTCAGCCATATCGTCGAAAAGCCAAGCAAACCAGAAGACAGCCCAAGCAACCTCACCTCTTATGGTCGCTATCTCCTCACGCCAGAGGTGTTTGCTCATCTCGATCCAAGCCAGACCGGTCTAGACAACGAGCTCTGGACGGTTGATGCGATTACTAAACTCGCCAAGTCCGGCGACGTCATCGTAACTAAGAGCAAAGGAGAATGGTTGACCACAGGCGATCCAAAGAACTATTTCGCAGCTTACAAAAAATTTGAAGAAATGGAAGGTAAGAAATAATGGAAACACCAGCTTGGATTTTGGTATTTATTCTTTCGGGGACGCTATTCCTGTTCCTACTCATTGGCATCATTTTGCTAGTGAAGCTTATTGGCGTGACGAAAGAAGCGAAGAAAATTATCGTGCAGGGTCAGAATATCGCAGAGAAAGCTGACGATATTGTCGACAATGTACGAGACATGACGACGATCGGTGGGCTAGTTAAACATTTCACCGAGAACTACATAAACAAGTCTGAAAAGAAAAAGAAAGCCAAAAAGGAGGATAAATAAATGGCAGACAAGAAAAAAGCAGCAAAAAAGAGCGAGAAGAAAAGCAGCGGCGCTGGCAAATTCTTCTTGGGTGCAGCGCTCGGCGCAATCGGCGGAGCAATCGCCGGCATCCTAACCGCCCCAAAGTCCGGTAAGGAAACCCGCAAGGACATCGCTGAAGGTAGCAAGAAAGTTGCAAAGAAAGCAAAAGCAACCGTCAAGAAGGCTACTTCCGGCAAGAAGCCTGCAGCTAAGAAAACTGCAAAGAAATAGTTTTGCTATAAAAAGAAGCCCTTTCGGGGGCTTCTTTTTGTTCTAGCGGAATAATCCTTTTTTCGCGGACTTAAACTGCTCGATGAGTTCTTTTTGTTTCTTCGTTAGATTCTTTGGAATCTCGACATTGACCGTAACGATATGTGGGCCACGCTGATCGGAACCAAGGCGTGGTGCGCCGTGGCCAGAAAGCTTGAAATTGGTGCCCGGCTGAGTACCGGCTGGAACTTTCATACGAATCTTGCCGTCGACGGTCTCAACATCAATCTCAGTGCCGAGAACGGCGTCGGCCATCGGAATAGTGACTTCGGAAAGGATAAGTTCACCCTCGCGAGTGAGATGCTTGTGGGCGCGAACACGGATCTCGACATAGAGGTCGCCGCGCTGACCATCGGCCGTTGGCGCTGCCCCGCCCTTGCCATTAAGACGAATCGATTGGCCGTCATAGATGCCGGCTGGAATTTTGAGCTTGACCTGCTGACCTTCGATTGAGATAGTCTTCGTCGTGCCGAAAATTGCATCTTCAAAATCAATCGTAATGCTGGTGCGGAAATCCTGACCACGACGAGCGCCACGGAAACCGCCACCAAAACCGAAGATACTACCAAGAATATCCTCAAAACCACCAGCGCCACCAAAGTCGAAATTGAAGGACTGGCCATTGAAGCCGCCGCCGAATGGGTTGCCGCCGCCATCGCCGCCAACACCGGCATGACCGAATTGGTCGTAGCGACTGCGCTTGGTTTTGTCGCTCAAAACCGAGTAGGCCTCGTTGGCCTCTTTAAACTTCTCTTCAGCTGCCTTGTCGCCAGGGTTTTTGTCAGGATGGTATTTGACGGCGAGCTTACGAAAAGCTTTCTTGATTTCATCATCAGATGCGTCTTTTTTGACGCCGAGAACTTCATAATAATCACGTTTGCTCATACCTAAAAAGTATAGCACTTAGCACTCTACTAGGCAAGAGTGCTAATTCATGACCATGATGCCAGCTACGATAAGCACGGAGGCGACGAGATAGCGAACAAGGACGCGCTTAGTCAGTCGCTTGCCATGAATAAATTTTGGGAAGATTTTCCCGAGGAAAACCGTAAAGAAGAATGAGGCAAATAGGTTCGTGACCTTGCTCACGACCGTCATCATCGCGACGACCGGAACGAGGAGAAGACCATACTTGAACAGTAGCTCGGCGAGGAGGAATGAAAGATTATCGGCAATAAGCCCGAGACAATTTCGATTGTGTTTTTTGCTCGTTAAAAATACCGATTTGATTGCTTTGCGCCATTTGTGAAAACAGATGAATAATACTATGACGGTGACGGCCGAGCCAAGCGAGAAGAAAAAGAAACTTTGCGCGAATAGCGTAGTATCTGCGAGGATGCCGCGCGCAAAATAGACGAAGACAATATCCGAGAGGACCGAAAAGAATGCGGCAGTGAGAGTAAGGCGAATCACTTTGAAGTCTGGATTCGTGCGCTCTTTTTTCGTCGCGCTCCCCGTCACTACGGTTGCAATGGCCGCCATGATAAAGAGGAAGCCAAGGCCCTGAGTGACAGTAATTGTTTCGCTGAGCACCATGACACCGAGGCCGAGCGAAATTAACGGACTAAGCTGGCTGAAAATAACGACATCCGCCGCATCCCCTTCTTGGAGGGCTTTGAATGAAAATACTGAACCGACCACGTTAATCGCGCCGGCAAGCACAAAGCCTAATGCTGTCGCGAGCGGCAAGAAAAATACAATGCGCCCAAAAATCGCATACATTAGAACCATACTGAGAATAAAACATGGGAGACGGGCAATAATCAGGGCGCCAGCGCGGTTTTTCGGGAATGCCGTATCTACCAAAAAATTCTCAATGTAACTACCACTGGTATAGAATAACTGCGCAAAAATAGGAAAGATTGCCCACAACATACTATCATTATACCCTATTAGCTGTCTTGGCGCTTAGCAACAGCGCTCGAGGAGCCGTCACCGTCAAAGTCGTCTTTGATTTCGCGGTTGAAAAGAATGGAAATCAGAGTTCCCAACTCCGCATAACCGAGAAGTTTTTCTTTCTCGTCAATAATCAATACGTAGTCCGTCCGGTTGCGTAAGAAAACGGCGAGAAGCTGCTCGAGCGAATAGTCGTAGCGCGCGAAGGCAACGCCGGTTTCCATGAGCTTCGAAACTGGCTCGGTCTTGCCGATGTGGAGAAGGTCAAGTTTGTCAGTACGAAGCAGGCCACAAACTTTGTCGTTACGGTTGAGGACTGGAAAAACAGTGTCACCGGTCTTGTAGAGTTTGTCGAGTGTCAGCGGGCCGAGATTGTCTTTTTCGTTCAGGAACGTAATGTCGTCTTTCGGCATCATGATGAGCGAGGCCTTACGCGACTTGAAAGACATGGCGCCAGAAATCAGGTTGCGATCGCGGATGCTGAGCGCCTCGGTCGGCGTGCGGCGAATTATTTCCACGAGGTCCTTTTCAGACTCGGGCGTGTAGTTTTTATGCTCTTCCTTGATGGCGTTTTTTAACTTTTTGTCATACTCAGACTCAAGTTTTGCCTGGGCCGCTTCACGAGCAGCCTTGCCCTTCGCAATTGGGACGGCGCGGAAACGGTCGAAGTGACGGTCGAAAAAACCGACAAGTTTGGTCATTAACTTTTTCAGAAATGACTTCATGCTTTCATTATATCAGAAAGTCTGAAATTGCCTTGACGACGGCCTCTGGGTTTTCGTAGTTAATAAGATGCCCCACGTTCTCGACCTTCATGAATTTTGCGCCATTTTTCTTTGCGCGCTCCTCGGCAAGATTGGCCGAAGTAAGACGGTCTTTGGCGCCCATAATATAGAGGATGTCCATTTGCTTTACTGGCACAGTCTGCTCCTTCATGGAAATCTTGATGTCTTCGATGAGACCGTTGCCGCTATTGACGTTGCCGGAGTATTTGTAGTGCATTTCATCGATTTTCTTGCTCTGCTTTTTGTCGGCAGTTAGATAGTGCGAGATGCAGAACGAGGCGAGCTTGCTACGCATAAGACCGAGGCGTGGGCGTGGCGGCAAAAGATGAAGGCCAAAATTAGTGAGCGCACAGCGAACATTGCTAGACTTCTGCTTGAAGTCAGAGCGGAAAATCGGGGAGATGAAGACGGCCTTTGGCTGAGTCTCGTCGACATGATTAGAAAGATAGTGCGAGGCGATAATTGAGCCCATGGAATGCGCCACAATGAATGGCTTTTGCTTCTCATTTTTAACGAGTTTATGAATCCACTCTGAATAAGACTCAAGTGTTTTCTTGGTGAGACTATCTGCCGTGCCATAACCTGGCAAATCCGGATTTACAACATCAAAGCCCTTCTTTTCGAGCATCTCGGCGACTTCTTGGAGCCCATGATGGTCGCCGCGAAGACCGTGGAGTAAAATGATTTTCTTTTTCATATTCTAGATATAACCTTTCTCGCCTCGGCGATTGTTTTTGTTTGCATGAGCTCGGCGCGCAGGTCCGATGCTCCCGGAAAATTATTAATATAAATCTTATAAAAATGCTTCAATGGGTCGTATGGATGGAGGTCGTATTTCTCGTAAAGGTCGAGGTGGTAGCGCATGAGATCAATTAGCTCCTCGCGAGTGTGCTCTTTCGGCGTTTTTTCGAAACAATACGGGTTTTGGAAGACGCCGCGGCCGATCATGATGCCATCAGCGCCCTGCTCCACAAACTTTTGCGCGTCCGCGGCGGACTTGATATCGCCATTAATAATGAGCTTCGTATCTGGAGAAAGCTGGTTTTTTAGCGCGACAATTTCCGGAATGAGTTCGTAGTGCGCGTCGACTTTGGACATTTCTTTCTTCGTGCGGAGATGAACCGTGAGGGCGGCCGGGTGCTCCTCGAGGAGATTCGCAAGCCAAGCCTTCCATTCGTCAGTTCTTGTATAGCCGAGGCGGGTTTTGACGGATACGGTGATGCCCTCGACGGACTGGGCTACCCTTAAGATTTCCTTCGCGAGTTCCGGAGTGCGAATGAGGCCAGAGCCACCGCCAGTCGCCACAACGTGGCGCTCTGGGCAGCCCATATTAATATCTACGGCCTGGAAGCCGAGATTTTTGACCGCCTCAACAGTTTCCTTGAACATTTCTGGATTTTTACCCCAGATTTGGGCGACAATTGGCTGCTCGGACGGCTCAAATTTTAGGCGTTCGAGCGCATTCGGGCGGCCTTTTTCGCTCGAGTAGCTATTGACATTCGTAAACTCCGTAAAAAAGATATCCGGGCGGGCGGCTCGGGCGATCACTTGGCGAAAGGCGATATCTGTTACGCCCTCCATTGGAGCGAGGCAGGTGAAGCCTTTTTCGAACTGAGACCAGAAATTCATCAGAATAATTATATAATAAGTTGACTTTTTACGCTATCTGTGGTATAATCAAGCTATACATTACTTGCACCTTAACGTTTAACTACTTATAATTATCGTTTTGGTGTTTTTGATTTTTCTTCAACAAAAAAAATAAAACAAAGGGGGGTAAAGACCATGAAGAGAAATTTACGAATGATATCCATGATGGTGGTCTTAGCACTCGTTGCTGGCCTCCTCGCTGGATGCACAGAGCCTACAGGCTCATCAGTAAGCGACAATCGTGAGACAACAGCGACTGGCGAGACAATGTCTGGCGTCAATCCCGATGTCTCCGAGCCTAACCAGAGCATCGCATCAGATGCCTTGGTAACGGATCCGACAACGGAATCAACAACTGAAACAACGGCACAGAACGGTAATAGCTATACTCTGTATGGCAAGACGTTCAATCTCTCCGTTCACCTCGAAGATTATTACTACGAGATGGAAGGCAGCGATTACACATACTTCAACCTTGAGGAGTTTATGGGCCATTATGGCTTAGTAGACAAATCAGGTAGAAAGTTTATGTGCGATCATAATGCTTACGGGGACGGAACTATACTCGTAGAGTTCGACACGCTGAATTCCAGCCAGCATAATGAAGCAAGCGGAAATAAAGTCTGCACATATTGCGACTTGCGTTTCCCCTATTCTTCTGGCAGCATATCTGCTATCGCAGGAGGTTCTGCCGGAATCGACACAACTGGTGGCGTTTTTGAAGTAAATGGGTGCATCTCCGCAAAGGGCAATCCTCTTTCGGCATGGTGCCTAACTTATTCAGAAATCGTCGTATTAGCTGTTTTGCTTGATTGCTATCAGCAGACGGGCGACACGGCTAGCGCAAAGGCGCAGCTTGGAGAAATCTTCGACATAAAGGCCAGCACGACAGACACGGTTATAGTATAAGTATTAACAAAGAATAACCCCTCGCATAAAGCGGGGGTTATTTTTGTGCTAAGCAATGTAGTAGTCTTTGCGAACGATAAAGGTTGCAATATTAATCGTATTAGAGCGAATTGGTTCCTCGATAGCGTCATCGCTGAAGCTTATCGTGCTCTGTTCTTCTGCAACTTGGACATATGGCGCAAAGTCGGCCGGCTCATAGTTCGCGGCAAAAGTTGCTACCTTTATAAAATCAAGGGCCACATTTACATTCTCTTTTGTCAGACCGGTTTTTCTAGCGAGAATACCCTCAAAGCTATTATCAAGCGGGTGCTCTTCATAATATTTTTCTAGAGCAGCAGTGACGGCGCTCTTCTTAATGACGCCCATGGCCTCCATAATTAGCTGGTCGCTAATGAAGCGCTGGTATTTTTTTGCCCTACTCCACGGAGCGGTCAAATTACCGAGTTCCGTCCCATCATTACCCGTTACGCCCGCTCTACCACTCACATAGCCGACGTGCCTTAAAGCCTGCTCATTATTTACTACGTCTATTATTCCACCAATTACCGGAGTGGCATCAATGATTTGACCGCCGACTCCGCTCGTTACGGAATATGAGTTCGCTATATTTTGGTCAGCGATACCAAATTCCGATTGGCGGTTTGGAACCGCAATAATATAGTCCATCAAGTCGGAATCTTGCTTAATTACCGGGACACCCTCTTCGGTTGGTTCGTCTTCGAAGTTTTTGCTTCCTACGGCATTATCTACATCGATCATATTGGTTAGCGGATCGTCATCGAGTGTAGTAACATCCTCAATCATTAGCTTAGTACAAGCGGCGTCCCTGGCAAGCGCGCCAATACCGGCAAGGTTCGGGCAATATTTAGCCGTAAATTTTTCGAGATATTCAGCATTCTCGGCAGCCTCAATAGCCGAGGCGTGAGGCAATAGTTCGCCTGCAGACGATAGGGCCGTCGAACCAAGAGATGATAAGGCGGAAAGAGGCGACGTCGTCGTATTTGCTAGGAGACCGAACTTCGAGAGGAGGCTTCCTAGGAAGGTATACTCGGACGTTGGATCGAATGGGCTGCGTTCTTGACGTTCATAATGAGCTTTTTCGGCAATTACTTCATTCTCTACTTTTTTATACGCCTCGTACGATTGTCTCGTGGCGAGCGTGCCGCCATGAGCTAAGTGATTATTAGTCTCGAGATCGAGAGCACCAAGCGTCGTCGCGTCACCACCCAACTTCCCTACTAGGTTTGTAGTCAGTTTATTGGCGAGCATATTTGCAACTTTTGGCACTAACCATGAGACTACTTGCTGGATAGCTGCCGTTACGGCAAATGAAAAGACGACTTGTTCGCCGATTTCAATTAGGGCATGCGCAATCAAGAAAGCACAGGAAGCGCCAAATGTCTCAGCGGCGCCAGCCACGCAAGCGGCTATTTCCGTAGCCGTTGCGCCTACATCATAAGCATCACTAATGGCATCGGCTGCTGCGGCAGCAATCTTCATAGATGCGCATGCAATGAACGAGTTCGTCGACGATGTCATCTGATCAAGCCCTTTGCCGAACTCGCCAAGGCTGGCCAATGGGTTTAGCGAATCGACACTAGCATCTGGTGCACGAGGCTTATCTTCGAACAAAGATAGCGTTAGAGTTGACTGCATCCAGTTCCCTTTAGTCGTAACCGTTTTCTCGTCATCATAAGTACCAGTCTTAAAAGTATTAGTTCCCTCCTTCATCATCGTCTCGGCTACCGCATTTAGCGCGCCGGTTTTTTCATCGCCAATCTGGGTCTTTTGAATAATCTCGAGGAAGGTAGTCGCAACCTGACGGACCTGGTCGAGCTGCAAAACGCGCATGATAGACGTGACGGAGCTGGCGAGGTTTACCGCCAAACATGCCATATTCATCACGGCACTAGCTGCTTTGCTGATTTTTTGAGCTTTTGCCGCAGTGAGATTATCCAGTTTTGTCTTGATTACATCTTCACTATCGCCGGTCCTCACGTCTAGCTCGGCGGTTTCGCCTCTATTTTTTGTAGTAATGAGCTCATCCCCTCTTTCTTCGTCCGTATCAAAACTCGTTTCGTCCGACATCTTATTCTTGGACGTATCGATTTCATCGTTCGCGTCTATCACCTCATCCAGTTCGCCTTTTTCCATATTGTTGGTCTTGCTGCGCGACAGATGGAGCCGCGTCAACAAATTAGCCAGCTTTGTGTCGAACCAATACCGTACAGATGACCGCAGCGTCGCGGTCCCCTTTATGAAGCTGTGTGAAAAGTCCCCTCCTTCCCTCAGCGCAGTATTGAGGTCCACTGATCCTGGTACTTTACTGGTCATATCAGCATTAGCGACAATGGTTCTGCCCTGATATTTCATCACCTCCATGCCGTCAATGTCTTCAAAAGTAATGCCATTCCTGGCGAGTTTCTTCTTTTGAGCCGATCTAACATTAAACTTCTTCGGAGAAGCAAAGCTACCCTTAACAATGCTGTTCAGATCATAGCCGGCATATTTTGTCACCCGGCTGTTTGGCGCCATCTGGAAGCGGAGCAGATAGTCGTGGCGCCTATTAATGACTGTCTCAAGCGACGTGTTGCCGCCCCTAATAATATTCGCAACGTAATGGAACGGGGCAAGCGATTCACCGGCATAGGACAGAATGCCGAAACCAAGCAATGCGATGAGGATTGCGCCAAAAGGCCCGGCCTGCTTGGCTTTGCTTGCGGCCTGTCCAAAATTACCGGCTTTTGCAGCGGCGAGACCCTCTACGGTATTCTTAATCTTGTTTACTTTGTCGGCAGGAACGTTGTTCTCTTTTTCGCCAAGAGACGCATTTTTATCGCCACCACGCCCTTGCGAATTCGGATCTTCTGAAGCAGCATTTTCGCCAGTGCGGAGAGCGCTTTTGCCAAAGAAGCCACTGTTCTTTTCGCCGGCTGCACCCTCTTTTTCTTTGCTGTCCCCCGTAAAATCTGGGGTATAGTCGCTTTTGGCGGAGTCAAAAATGCCCGTTTTTGGGCCATCACCACCATAGCGCTTATCCTCCTCGTCCATATTGGTTTCATTATAGCACAATTGCGCTTATGCTCTTGATTTTTCTTCTCTCTTATGTCTATAATATTTATAGGAGTTATACCTATGGCAAAAAACAAAAAGAAAAGCAAACATATTTCTGACATTTTTACCTTCATTATTGCCGCCATTTTGGTGGCTGTTGTCGTATTTGGCATAGTCGTCATGATTAGCCAAAACCAGCCGAGTGAACCCGAGAAACAACAGGATGCGCGAAACACCAATACGGCATCCGATATCATAAAAAACGAAGAGGATTTGAAGGACGAGGAGAAAGTTGCCGAGTCCAGCAATGATGCAAAAGATCGCGCTGAGGCCCAAGCGCGCAACGAAGAAGAAGACAAAAAGACCGTAGCACAGACCGAGTCAGGCCTCAAAGTCGCGAAGCCAAATATTAACTACGTCGCACAGGAAGGCGAATATATCGTCGTGGGCGGCGATGTGAGTAATATCAATGAGACTGGTGGCAAATGTACGATCGTCTTTTCTCAGGGTTCAAAAACCGAATCAATTACGACTAATACCCTGCCAAACCCTAGCTATGTTTCTTGCGAAGCAGCTCGCATCGAAAAAAGTAAACTTTCTGCCGGTGAGTGGAAAGTAAAGATCCAATACAAATCTAACTACGCGGAGGGAGAGAGTGAAACGCAGAACTACACGGTTCAATAAACTCGGTATCCTCGCGGGTGTCGCATTCGCGTCGGCATTTTTCGGTGCCGCCGTCGCAAATACGCCAGAAAGCAATGCTGCGCCAATCACGGACTTTAAAGCCGGGAACATTATTGACGATGCGGTTTTTTATAACAAAGACACGATGACTGTTTCGCAAATTCAGGCGCATCTCAATAAATACATGCCCGCCTGCGACACGTGGGGCACGGGCGCGATTGGCAGCGGTCGCTCTATTAATGGTAAGGCCGTTCCAGCAAATACGACACGTGCCGAATATGCACGCATGAAACGCGAAGCAGGCGATTCCCGCTACCATGAACCACCATATGTCTGCGTCCAGAATTATTACGAGAATCCAGAAACGCATCGCTCGCTTTATGATTCCGAAAACAAAATCGAGGACGGCATGATTTCTGCAGCACAAATTATTTACAATGCCGCGCAGCAATACAAAATCAACCCGCAGGTTTTGCTCGTTCTTCTAAAAAAAGAGAGTTACGTCTGGGGCGACAACTGGCCGCTCAAATGGGAATACGATACGGTAATGGGCTATGGTTGTCCAGACAATGCGCCATGCGATACGCAGTATTATGGTTTTTATAACCAAATCACGAAGGCAGCGTGGCAGTTGAATTATTATCGCGAACATATATATAGCTACAACTATCGCCCGTATGCGACGAACCAGATTCTCTACTCCCCTACTGCGAGCTGCGGACGCAAATCGGTCTATCTCGAAAATATCGCGACGACTTCGCTTTATATTTACACGCCATATACGCCAAATGATGAAGCATTAAAGGCATATCCAGGAACGGCAACTTGCGGATCGTACGGCAACCGCAATTTCTATATGTATTTTAAAGAATGGTTTGGCGATACGCATAACATCAACGCAACAAAAACTACTTTGCAAAGCGGCAAATACTATCTCTACGACAACGCCACGGTTTTTGAAGCCACTAAAAACTCGGATGGTACCTATTATTTCAAAAACTCAAAAACCGGCTTGATGCTTGCCGCCTCAACTGAGGCCGTAAATGTCGATACGACCGTCGTGGAAGCGGCCGCGAATACTGCAACAAAGGCGCAGAAATGGTATGTCTACGCACTGGGCAACGGTCAGTACAATCTCGCTTCCGCAGCAAATCCATCTTTCGTAATTTCTTTCAGCAACAACCAAATGATGCTAAATACTTATGGAAGCGCAGACGCAAAAGCAATGAAAATTTTGCCAGTCAACGAAAGCGGCATCGCGGATGGCGACTACCGTTTGCCAAGTATGGCGAATAAAAATTTCTTGCTTGATTTGAACAAGAACGAAAATAAGAACGGCGCCAATGTTCAACTTTGGCAGTCGAATGGATCGCCAGCTCAAATATTTAGTATCAGCTTCGACAAAACTAGCGGGTTCTATAAAATCACACATAAGAGCACCGGTAAAGTTCTCGACGTTTCCGGCGGCACAATGGCAAATGGTAGCAATGTTCAGGTCTGGGAAAGCAACAATACTTGCGCGCAACGTTGGGCAATTTACAAAACAAGCGCCGGCTATGAAATATATAGCTCCTGCAATCTTGGCTATGCCCTAAACCTCAATGGCAACTCGGCGAGTAACGGCGTCAATGTTAATATTTTGAATACCGTCAATAACAACACCCAGCGCTGGGCAATCGAATCTGCACAGCAGGCCGCGACGCCGCAAGGCTTCGTCCCAACACAGAGTCGCCCGATTGAAGACGGTAACTACGTAATCGGCTCAAGCCTACGTAATAACTTTGTGATTGATGTCCAGTATGGTATCGCCCGCAACTTGACGAACTTGTGGATGTACGACAAGAATAATACGGCAGCTCAAACCTTTAAGGTCGTATACGATTCCTACAATGACGCGTACAGCTTCAAGAGCGCACTTGGAAACTTCTACATGGATCTATCGGGTGCCGCAACGCGCAATTCGTCTAATATTCATACCTATAATCCAAATGGCTCCTGCGCGCAGTTCTGGAAGCTCTCTAAAAATAGCGACAATAGCTACACGATTACGAGCAAATGTAATGCCAAGTTCGCACTCGATGTCCAATACGGCTCAAAAAACAACGGCGCAAATTTGCAGCTTTACGAAAGCAACGGCACGGCCGCTCAGAAGTGGATTTTTACAAAGAAATAATCTGTTGCTATACTAATATAGATGCAATTTGACGCGTTTATTAGTGCTGTTATTTATGTTTCCACTTTTTTGCTGGCCGGCGCCTGCGCCTATTTTGGGATCAAATACAAAAAGGTCTCACTAAAAATACTCGCAATTGCCCTGCCGCTTCTTATTGCGACTTTTCGCTACAGCACCGGCACCGATACGTTAACGTATCGCCAGTTTTATACTGACATAGGAAACGAACCATTCAGCGCTTCGTGGTCTCGCGTCTTAGTAGGCGCGATGGAACCAGTGATTGTATTGGTCGCAAAACTCGGCAATGTCCTACACCTCGATGCGTCATTTATGTTTGGCGTCTTCGCATTAATAACTCTCATTTTCTTATATGCGACGGCAAAGAATTTCACGAAGAGCCGCGTGTGGATTTTTTATACCGCAATGCTCTTCTTTATCTTCCCGGAAAGCCTCAATATTATGCGCCAAATCGCCGCAGTGAGCGTGCAGGCATATGTGCTCAGCTATATTTTCCGGAACTTCCGTGATAAGCAAAAAACAAATGTTTGGCGCTGCATATTGCTGACAGTTTTTGCGGCGTCTTTGCACTACTCTTCGCTGCTGCTTGTTCCGGTGCTATTTTTGCCGCTCCTCACGCGCAAAATCCCGACACGAAGCCTTATCCTCATACTCAGCGTACTTGCTGCCGCATGCGCATTCGGGTATCCATATCTGCTCGCGATGGTCGGAAATATTGGAATAATCTCCGAAAAACATCTGAGCACTTTTGCGGCAACGGACGGTTCATTAATAAACATAAAGTTCATCTTGTCGCTCGTGATGGCGATTGTATTTTTGATTAATTATCGCCGCACAAAAAACCTGCGCGATAAAAACCTCGGTATCATTTTACTCGGCGGGACAGTTTATTCGTCGGTTGGTTTTTATTCTGGCTACTTGGGCCGCCTCGCAATTCTCTTCTGGGTGTTTATTATTGTGGCAATCGTCGAAATGATTTGGCAAATCTTTGAAAAAGACCGCGATCGAATTGCCGTGGTTCTCGGCTCTTCGGCGGTCTATTTCGTTTTGTATTACTCGGTACTTGGTCTTGGCGCGATTGCGCTGCTCGACTTCGCGCTTTAGATTTCGGTTTCGAGCGCTTTTTTGATGACGTCGTCCATGTCGTAGTACTTGTACTCGGCTAGGCGGCCACCAAAGATGACATTTGGCTCTTCAGCCGCGAGGGCGCGATACTTTTCGGCAAGCTCATTATTTTTTGCGTCATTAATAACGTAGTAGGCTTCCTTCTTTGGGTCGTCCCAATCGTCTGGATATTCAAATGTAATAATAGTTTTTGGCGACTCGGTCGATTCGAAGTGTTTATGCTCAATGACGCGCGTATAGTCGACCTCATGGCCAGTGTAATTGACGACGGCACAGCCTTGGTAGTTTTCTTCGTCGAGCGTCTTTGTCTCGAAACGCAACGAACGATACTCGAGATGGCCATATTTGAAACCGAAGTATTCGTCAATCATACCAGTATAGACAATCTTCTTGGCCTGTTTTTTGTACTCATCAACGTTGTCGAAGAAGTTTGTATTTAGGCGAACCTCGACACCCTCGAGCATCTTCTCAACAAGCTTAGTGTAGCCGCCAATCGGAATGCCCTGGTAGCGATCGTTGAAATAGTTGTTATCGTAGATAAAACGAACTGGAAGACGCTTAATGATATCGGCTGGAAGATCTTTGCAATCACGATGCCACTGCTTCTCTGTGTAGCCTTTGATGAGCTTCTCGTAAATGCTGCGACCAACAAGCGAGATGGCTTGTTCCTCGAGATTTTGAGGCTCTTTGCCCGCCATTTCCTGGCGTTCTTCATCAATGCGCGCCTTGGCTTCGGCTGGCGTGAAGACGTCTGGCCAAATTTTGCTGAAGGTGTTCATATTAAAAGGCATGTTGTAAATTTCATTGCCGATGCGAGCAACCGGAGAGTTGGTGTAGCGATTAAATTCGACGAGCGAGTTTACAAAATCCCAGACGTCTTTATAGTCGGTATGAAAAATATGCGCGCCATATTTATGAACATTAATACCTTCAACGTTTTCCGTATAGACGTTGCCGGCAATGTGAGGACGTTTGTCAATAACAAGCACCTTCTTGCCCTGCTGCTTTGCGCGGTATGCGATAGTTGCGCCAAATAGACCTGCACCTACAATGATATAATCGTACATTTTTATCCTTTCTTTTTTACTAGTCCAAGTTTATTGCCGATGAGGGAGAGGTTTTCGAAGAGGAAAGCGTCGCGCGTAAATAGGAGCGTTATGCCATAGACAACGACGCCCGCGCCGGTCTGGATTAGCGTGTTCGCGACGGTTGGCTGCGGCAAATAGTGGCGAAGGACGAGGAGCGCAACGAACATGACGGCGCCAGCGATGAGATAGTTTTTGAATCCCTTCAGGATCTTGCCGAAGCTTAAGTATTTGCGCGAGAAAATAATGAACATGACTGTAATCGCGGTTTCGGCGATGATTGTACCGATAGCTGCGCCAACGCTCGCAAATTGCGGAATAAGAATAAGGTTTGCGACAAGATTAAGCCCTGCCCCGACCCAAAGCGCAATCGCATTCTGAACGCGCTTACCGCATGGCAAGAGGCACTGAATGCCGAGACAATTACTCATCGTAATAATGAAGATAATCGGGGCGCAAATTGGCATGAGAGTCTGGACTTTTTCGTAGCCTGGGCCATAGAACCACTGCGAGAAGGCTGGGCCAACCGCGATGAGACCCAAGGTCATCGGAACGGACAAAATAAAAACAAAATGGAGCGATTTTGCGAGGCGATCCTTAATTTCCGTAATAGAGCCTTTCTTATATAGGTAGGCCATACGCGGCGCAACAACGATATTGAGCGAAGTGATGAGCGTCATCACGATACTCGTAATGCGATAGGACTGCTCGTAGTAGCCATTCTCTACTTGGCTGCCAGTGATGAGGCCAAGCATGGTCTTGTCGAGCACTGTGTAAATTTGGACTGCGATTTGCGGCAGGAAGTATAAAATCGTATCTTTCCAGTACTTGAAGACTTGAATTTCGCGAAGCTTCGGTCTTTTGTCGGCGACTTTTCTGTAGCTGAGCCACATGATGGTTGCTGAAAGCATACAAGAAGCGCCGTTAAGAATTATGTAGATAATCAGGTCGTCTGGAGTATGGACAAATAGGAAGATTGCTAATGTGAAGAAGAGTTTTGTTAGGATGTTTCGAATCGAAATGCTCTTATACTCTTCTAGGCCTTGGAAGAGCCACGTGCAGTCAATGACGGCCGCGAGCAAATTAATCGTCAAAACGCCCTGGAAGAGAGAATATTTACTAAAAGCAAGGGCGTATGCCACATAGCATGCAATCGAAATAAAGCCAATCAGAAGCTGATAGCTATATAGATTCCAGAAAATTTTGGTGGTTTTCTTGCGATCGTCGCGATGCATCGCAATTTCGCGCTGGCCAAAACTTGCAATACCAATGTTGGCAGCCAAAATAAAGTACGAGACATTCGACAAAGTATACGAATAAATACCAACACCCTCAACGCCGAGCACGCGGGCGAGGTACGGTGCGGTAATTAACGGGATAATAACTACAAGTATCTGGTAGATGAGGTTATAAATGTAGTTTTTCTTGATACTTTTTGGCTTCATTTATATTCTCTTATTTTACCATAGCTCAGCTGTTATAATAAGGGGTATGACCAGTAAGACCGTAGGCACTATTGTAGTGACATTTAATCGCAAAAAGATGCTAAAAGAATGCATCGAAAACCTTTTGACGCAAAGTTATAAGAACCAAGAAATTCTCATCATTGATAACGCCAGCACGGACGGCACAAAAGAATATATAGAAAAGTTAATCGACGACAAAAAAGTCCTCTATTTTAATACCGGCAAAAATATTGGCGGTGCGGGCGGCTTCAATTATGGCGTACGCGAGGCAATGAAGCGCGGCTACGACTATCTTTGGTTGATGGACGACGACACAATTGCTAATGACAAAAATGCTTTGAAGGTGTTAGTCGAAAAAGCAGCATTCCTCAAGGACGACTTCTCTTTCCTAGCCGGTCTTGTAAAATGGACTGACGGCGGCCTCTGCGCGATGAATATTCCAAAATTCGACGAACACGGTTGGCATGATAAATATAGTCTATTCAAAGAAGAGATTGTGCCGATTGAAACATCGACCTTCGTCTCATTCTTCGCAAACACAAAGATCGTGAAAAAAGCCGGCCTGCCAATCAAAGACTTCTTTATTTATGGCGATGACTGGGAATACTGTCTGCGTATGCGCCAATTTGCACAGCCATACATGGTCGTCAATTCATTTGTGACGCACAAGATGGCCGTGAACTCAAATGCTAGCATCGTAGAGTGCCCTGCCGAGCGCATTAAGCGCTGCTATTATGATTATCGCAACCAGGGCTATGTAATTCGCAAATACGGCAAAAAGAAGGACAAAATGCGCCGCAAATACTTGTATTTCGCGTTCGTGTGGAACATTCTAGTGCGCGCAGAAAACAAGCGCCTGAAGCGTCTCCATACGCTAAATAAAGGCTACTTCAAAGGCATGTTCTTCAATCCGAAAATTGAAAAATTATAAATGCTTGTAACGTTTCTTCAAATAGAACGCAAAAATATGAACTAGCACCGCGTTGCCGCCTAATGTAACGCGGTATTTTTTATCTTCTTTTAGCTCTTTGAAAATGTGCGGATATTTTTTCTCGATTATTTTGAAGAGTTTTTTGACATCGCGCGCCATATGCTTCTCGTGGGCAAGAAGAATAAAATCAAAATGATTTATGACGAAGCCCGAAATTTGAAGCGCTAAATAATGATGAACGTTTGGCGAAAGCTTTGGCGACACTTCTTTATAAAAATTCAGAATGTGTTCGAGAATTTCGTAGTGACGCGAGCGGTTAGCGCGCATTTTGTCAGGGCTGATGCTCTGCCCGGCCACGGCCACGCGATATATGTAAATGTTTAGATCGTAATAAATTGCGGTCTGAATGTATGGCGTTGGATAAAAAGTATATTGCGAGTCCGTATAGTAGCCATTGTCGAGTTTGACGTGCTTTTTAACGATGCTTGTACGGAAGGTCGAGTGGTGCATACGAATTGGAGGATTGTATCGATACCAATATTCATCAAAGTTAAACTTTTTGCCGGTTGGCATATCAACAATTTTGACTGGGGCAAGTTCTTTTTTCTTCACTTCGTGGTATGGGACATAGTTTGTGAACACGACATCAACATCAACTTCTTTCAGATGCTCAACGAGCTTTACGAAATCTTTTGTATTTACCCAGTCATCACCGTCCACGACGCGGAGATATTTGCCCGTGGCATTTTTAATGCCCGTATTAGTGGCAGCCCCTGCACCGGCATTTTTCTGACGGATGAGCTTGATTGATTTCGGATATTTCTTGCAGTATTTTTCGGCGCGCTTTGCAGTGTCGTCAGTCGAGCCATCGTCGACGACAATTACTTCGATATCGTCTATAATTTTGTCACTGCAAAAAGATTTCAAACAATCGTCAATCATGCTACCGCGATTATATGCGGCGACAACGACAGAAAGAATCTTTTTGCCAGCGGCCATTATTTCTCCGAGCAGTAGTCGAATTTAACGAATACGCCAATTGCGGCAATAATCAAAGCGCCGAGCGAAGCAATTGCGAGATAGATAATGCGTGTTTTGTTAGTGACGGTCGGGGCGCCATCAGTCGCCTCTTCAAGAGTCGTAATCCGGTAGTCTTCCGTGTCGCCAAGGACACTAGCGAGAATGCGCATGGAATCATTTACGATGAGACCAGCAAACTTCTTTGCAGTGTCGGCATCTTTTGCAGTAACGGCAATTGTGAAGATGCCACGCGGCAACTCTTCGACCGTATAGTCAGGGATGTCTTCGATGCCGATAGCATCGTCGACTTCAGAAAGAAGTTTTTTGCTAGAGAGATACTCGGTAATCTGAGTATATGGCGAAGTAACAGCTCCGTTGTCGACTGCAGAATTGTAGACCGCAATCTTCGATGTCGATGTATACATAACCGGTTTTTTATATGCAACAAATGCGCCAACGCCGGCACCAATAACAAAGAAAATAGCTAATATAATCCAAGCGTCTTTTAGCGCTTTTAGGTAATTTCTAAATGTAAATTTTGGCTTGCTCATATTACTCCTTTACCTTGTTTAAGTAATTAATAGTGTCTCTCATTGCGTCATCGACATTGAGAGTAGTTTGCCAGCCTAGTTCGCGTTTTGCTTTGTCGGCGTTTGCCCACATCTCTGCGAGGTCGCCAGCGCGACGCCCTGCGATTTCGCACGGCAATTCTTTGCCGCTAGCCTTTTCGAAGGCGGCAACCATTTCCTTAACGGAAGTCGGCGTACCAGTGCCGAGATTATAAATTTCAACACCATTCTTCATGTGTTCAATTGCTGCAACATGACCCTTAGCTAGGTCGACAACGTGAATATAGTCGCGACGGCAAGTACCATCAGCGGTTGGATAATCGTCGCCATAAATCTGGAGCTTCTCAATGCGGCCTTCTGCCACGCGCATAATGATCGGCATGAGGTTGTTTGGGATACCATTTGGATCTTCGCCAATAAGGCCAGACTCATGCGCGCCGATTGGGTTGAAGTAGCGAAGAAGAGTGGCCTTGAACTCTGGATCCGCAACTGCATAGTCCTTCATGATTTCCTCGATGAAGTATTTCGTGCGGCCATAAGGGTTAGTTAGGTTCATACCGGTCGTCATCGTCTCGACAAACTCAGGATTATCCTGGATACCGTAAACAGTAGCAGAGGACGAGAAAACAATTTCATGCACACCATATTTCCTCATCGCTTCGAGGAGATAAACGGTGCCGGTGATGTTGTTGTGATAATATTCGAGAGGTTTTTCGACGGATTCACCGACGGCTTTTAAGCCAGCGAAGTGGATTACCGTATCATAATGCCCTTCGCGGAAAATTTCATCAAGTTTTTCTTGGTCGAGTAAGTCGGCCTGGAAGAAAGTCGGCCTCTTGCCGGTTATTTTTTCAATTTGATCAAGGACAGTTATCTTACTATTAAAAAGGTTATCAATGATGTCTACTTCGTAGCCGTCGTTAATTAGCTCAATAACGGTATGCGAGCCAATATAACCGGTGCCACCAGTTGCTAATATTTTCTTCATATATCTATTATATCAATTATTTGGAGTGCTTGAAGCCGTTGCCGATAATCACAATGAAGTCGGCTTCGTAGCTCGCTAGGCTTTCAGGGATTTCGGCAGACAAGTCTACTTTATAGAAGTCCTTGAGAGCTGCAGCGGTCTTTTCGAGTTTTGCGTTCCTCTGGTAGACGCGGACGCCATCAAATTCGGTTTGGTCGTTTGGCGCGTTGCCAATAGATTTAACAATATAGCCGTTGTTTTCGAGTTCGGTCTTTTCTTTGTTCGCGATGCCATACGACGCGGTTCCATTCAAAACAACAATCTGAGCATTTTCTGAGGTAAATGGCGCCTCCGTAAACTTACGTTTGATATAAGAGTGGATTGCGCCGTAGCTATTGACGCCAGCGGAAGGCACAACATAAGAAATGCCATTTATGTTTGCCGTCTTCATCAGTGGAGCCGGCTTGTCGTTGGTATCAAAGAGAGAGATGGTCTCGAGCGCAGTAAAGTTAATTGTGCCGCCTAGTTTCACGAGAGTCTTAATCTCGGTGTCCTTGAAGTCGGTACGAATATTGTCGCCAATAGCGTCCTTGATTTTTAGGACAGCCATGAGGTCGCCAAAAAGATTCTTTTTGCGAGCCTTTGAAACGATGGCTTCAATTATCCGCTGTTGGAAATACTCGCGGCTAAAGTTGCCATTCCCCGCACCATAACCGCCGTAGGCATTACGCGTACGAGCAACGGCTAGAGCTTGTGTACCGTCAAGATGAATTGCCTGACCATTTGGATATTCGAAATTATATTTCTTGCGGTGATTGAGGTCGCCGAGCCCCTTCGGACTAGTGGTCTTAATTACAGTCTCCTCGCCGTCCCAAGTTTGGTCGCCATAGGTGAAGACAACATCGATGCCTCCGATTGCTTCGACAATCTGAATGACGGCTGCCCAGTTTGCATGGACGCGATACTGAACGGTTACGCCGAGGACCTGCTCGAAAGCTTCCGAAAGCTTATGCGAAGCCTTCTTCTCCCATTCCTTTTTACTATCATCAGACTTCATATCCGCTTTGCTATATTCGCAATAATAAATCTCATTGAACTTGCTCGTAGAAGTGCAGGTACGAGCTGCTTTGAGGTCGCGCGGTAGGCTGATGGCCTTTGCGTCGCCATTGTCCTGATTAATGCTAAGTAGCATCATGGAGTCAGTAAGGAAGCCGCCATCGTAGTTTGGGTCGTCCATGTTATAACCCTCTGTGCCGAAGATAAGGATATTTGTGCGACCATATTCATCTTTTTCAAGCGGGGTATCCGGATCGGAGAAAATGAAGCCAAGAAGGCTACCGCCATCAGTGATCTTTGCGACAAAATCGTTAAAGTAAGCATAGACCGCTACGCCGGCACCAAGAAGCAAAATCAGCACAATTATAATGACGCGCTTTAGCACCTTATGCTTCTTCTGTTTTTTCTTCTTTTCTTTCTTTCGTTCCTTTTTTGGAATCTCGGTAAGATCTGTAGGGTCAGTATCTTTCACTTCGTTGAAAAAATCCTTTATGGCTTGTTCTCTGTCGTCGCTGATGGTCTTCTCTACGACCTTAGCGTCTTGAATACGGCTTGCGGCAGCGCGCTGTTTGATTTCTTTGCGCGTGGTCGGTGCCTCAAAGGCGTCAGAGTTGCTATGCTTGATAGCTTTTTTGCTGTCAGCTGAAACTTTTTTACGCTTTAGCCCATCAATCGACGTTTTATTCATTATCCTATTTTACCATTTTTGCCCAACCCATTAAAGCTAGGCGGTACTTTTCCACATTTTTCCACCATACTATGACATATATATTATATATGAACAACCGAACATGTTCGGTTTTACAGGGGTGGGGCGTGTTCGGAAACAACAAAAAGAGCCCCTTTCGGGGCCCTTTTTTACGTGTAAAACTTTACTCTTCTGCGATGTCCTTCTTGACGATATGGAGGCGGCGTTCGCGGCCTTCGCCCTGGCTAAAGGTCTCAATATCCGAGTAATCCTGGGCAAAGCGGTGGACGACGCGGCGATCGGCGGCGTTGAGGTCGAGAATCTTCTCTTTGCCGGTCTGACGGACTTCCTGAACCCACTTCTCTGCCTGATGCTCGATCTTGTCAGCGCGTTGGCGCTTGTAGTCGGCAATATCGATGTTGACGCGAGTAACCTCAGCATTGCGAGCGACAAGCGTCATCATAACGATATGCTGGAGCGCACGGAGGTTGTTAGCATTCTTACCGATGAGGAGCGAGTTCATGCTAGTCGAAGGAATCGAGAGCTGAATCACGTCATCCTCAATAGTCGAATAAACGGCTACGTTGATACCGAAGAAGGATAAAAGATCCTCAAGGTATTTGGTGGCGAAACGGATTGATTCGTCTGTATTCATAATTATCTCCTTTTCTTTTTATTAGAAGCAGAGATACGGGTGATATGAAGTTTTTCTTCCTTTTTATTTTTGCTAGATGCAGAGCGGGAGCCCTTCGCTGCGGTACTATCCTCGACAACGACTGCTTCCTTGGCATCTTTTAGTTCTTTCAAAATACGTTTGTCCGCAGCGGCCTCCATCTCAGTATAGTTGCGGTTCAAGATAATCTTTTGGAGGAAGACCGTGATGATATTGTTCAAGAGATAGTAGAAGACGAGAGCGCCCGGAAGACTAATCATAATGAGTAGCATCATCATCGGCATCATGAAGGTCATCTGACCCTGAGCGGCGGCATTGATATCCTCTTGGCTCGCTTCCTTGCCCTTCGCAGCATCCTTTAGAATCTGGCGAACAGAGCGCTTCTTGCCGTTCTTGCTACGAGTAGGATCTTGCTGGCGAGACATAATAAACTGGGTCGCAGCGGATGCAAGAGCAAAGATTAAGATGATAACAGAGCTGACTGAAGTGAAGCCGGCGGTAACCGAAAGATCAACGAGGCCGAAGAGCTTTGGCTCAAACTCGTAATTTGGCTGAGCAAGCTTGTCTTTATACTCTTCTTTGTCCTTATTTTCGTTGTAGAATTTAGCTTCTTCAAGATATTTGTTCTGCTTAACAATAAGCTCGTCAACGTTGCGGAGTGGACGAACGAAGGAATAAGCCGAATGTTCAACGTTATAGTTTTCGCGTGGACGCGTAGCAACGTTAATTGCAGTAAAGAGGCTAATAAAGAGCGGGAGCTGAATAAGGATAGTAAGGAAAGAACGGAAAGGCTTCACATTCTTGCGCTTGTAGAGGTCCATCATCTGGAGGGATTCAAGCTGGCGGTTGCCTTTGCAGTTCTTTTTAATTTGAGCAAGTTCTGGCTGAATCTCTTTCATGATGCGAGTCTGATGAAGCTGACGCTTCATGAGAGGCCACATGAAAATCTTTACAATAATAACGAATAAAATGATAGCGATGCCAAAGTCGCCAACAAGTGAGTAAATCGCAAAAAAGATATTCACGATTGGGCGAACAATAAGCATGTCAATTAAATCAAACATTTTTTACACACTCCCTAATAGGGTTAATTATATCTTTTTTGTCTCGATAAGTAAATCATGAACTAGAGAGCGAAGCTCTTCGAAGTCCATCGCGAGGATTTCTTTTGAATAAATAACAAATATATAATCAAGGCTTTCCTTGAAATTTGGATGCTCAAGACGAATCGCTTCATACACGCGGCGGCGGATGCGATTGCGGCCAACGGCAGACTTCAAAACTTTTTTACTAACAACTACCGCGAAGCGCTGATAATTACGAGCATTAACAGCAAAAACCAGGGAGATTTTGGACCCCCTGATTGTTTTGCCGTGCTGGTAGGTATGTCTTACCCCACCACGCGAATGAAATCTATATCGCTTCGATAGCATCACTTAGGCGCTAAGGCGTGCGCGACCTTTAATGCGGCGGCGAGCGAGAACCTTGCGGCCGTTCACCGTAGCGTTGCGTTTACGAAAACCGTGCTCAACTTTGCGTTGGCGCTTGTGAGGCTGATAAGTACGCTTTGGCATAAATATTTTCCTGACTTTCTAATTATTGTTTTATTAATCAAATTATGTCTATTATAATGATTTTTTCCACATTTTTCAAGTTTTTTTCCACAAGTTTCTTCCCTGTTCTTCGTAGGTATGTGGAAAAATCTAATCTGTTACCGCGTTTCAACTATTAGAATATATTTTAAATTTCTTTTTTAACTGTGGAAAACTCTGTATAATAAAGGGGAGAAAAGGAGGTCAAATGCCTAACGAATGGCAATCAGTTTTGGACGAAATCGAAGAGAACGTCAGCGAGACGGCCTTCAAGACTTACTTTAGTAAGGTCAAGTTCGACAAGATTGATGACACCCTACAAATCATTGTTCCGAGTGTCTTTATTAAGAAGCAATACGAAGGAAAATATAAGACCGCTATCCTTGATGCCTTGAAGGCGGCGAAGATTGATTATAAAAAGCTTGAGATCGTCGAAAGCAAGGAGCCAACTAAGGGCCCAATCCGCGGCGGTGTGAAGGTCGAAAAAACTCAGCCTATTATTAATACCACTAGCGCTCCGACAAAGAAAAGCCTGAATACTGCAAAATCTGGACTTCGACCAGAATATACTTTAGACAATTATGTAGTCGGTAAAAATAACGACCTCGCCGTGAGCGCCGCAAAGGCCGTGATCGAAAATCCCGGTAAACGCTATAATCCATATTTTATATATGGAAGCTCCGGTTCCGGTAAGACTCACCTTATTCAGGCCATCGGTAATGCTATCCACGAGAAATACCCAGAAAAGAAGGTGCGTTACGTTACGACCGAAGAGTTCTATAACGACTTTATCGTTTCTATCCAGAAAAAGCTTGACGGCTTTAAGGAAAAATACCGCAAAGTCGACGTTCTGATCGTCGACGACTTCCAGGGTATTGTCGGAAAGGAAAAATCCCAAGAGGAATTCTTCCATACTTTTAATGACCTTTATAAGGAAAACAAGCAGATTATCGTTAGTAGCGATAGACTACCAAACCAAATTGCTACGGTCGATCCGCGCCTCTCTTCCCGTTTAACCATGGGTCTCCCAGTAGATATCCAGATGCCTGGATTCGAAGAGCGTTGCGCAATTATTAAGATGAAGGCTGAACTACTCGGAGCAGATCTCGATAGTCAAACCGTCGAGAAACTCGCCGAAGCAGTTAATACTAATATTCGCGACCTCGAGGGCGCACTGCATAGAGTCTTGGCGCTCGCGGAGCTCAGAGGGGTTCCAACCGTGGATATTGTAAATGATCTCACCGCTATTTCTGCTGGAACCGGCACGAAGCGCCTTTCGCCAAAACAAGTCATTGAGCGCGTGGCTAAATATTACGGTCTCACCGCAAAGGATCTTCTTGGAACTAGCCGCCTAAAAGATATTAAAAATGCCCGCCAGGTCGCAATGTTCCTCTTAAATGAAGAGCTCAACCTCAGCACAGTAAAGATTGGTCTCGAATTCAAGAAGGATCACACCACTATTATGCACGGCATTAAGATGGTGAATAATAATCTTAAGAATGATTTCTCTTTCCGTGAACAAATTTCAGAGTTGAAGGCAAAGATTTATGCAAACTAATTGTGAAAAACTTGTTCAAAAGTATGAAGAAAAGTCCGTTAATAACTTGTGCGCAAAATTTGTGGAAAAAATCACTGCTTTTAGTTTTACCCACAAAGTTGGTGGTTTTTCACAAATAATTAGTAGTTTTTCGCAGCAGTTTTATACATGGTTTTTAAAGGTTTTTCATCTTAAAAAGAGGAGTTTTTACACATTTTACACATAGCTTACTATTACTACTAAATATATAAAGGAAGGAAAGGAAAAGGATGAAAGTTGAAGTTCTACAAGAAAGACTAGCAAAAGCATTAAATATTGTTAGTCGTGTAGCAGCTAGCACTAAAGCTGGTCTACCAATACTTAGCAATATTCTCATTAGAGCTGATGGGAAGCAATTAATATTAACCGCAACTAATTTAGAGTTAGCGACGGTTGAATACGTAAATGCAAAGATTTTAGAAGAAGGCACCATTACCGTACCAGCAAGATTACTTGCAAGCTTTATTTCGAACTTACCGAAAGGAACCGTGAAGTTGTCCACTAAGGATAATAAGCTGACAATTGAAGCTGATCAATATAAATCCATGATGAATGGAATGGCGGCTGATGATTATCCAGAAATTCCTACTATTGACGAGAAGAAGGCGGCAGTATTTAAACTGTCTGTCGAGGAATTCAAGGAATCGCTTGGCCAGGTAATTATTGCGGCAAGTACCGATACTACCCGCCCGGCTCTTACTGGTGTTTACTTTAATACTAATAATGAAGATTTGTTCGTGGCTGCTACTGATGGTTATCGTCTCGCAGATAAGAAGCTCGTCAGTGGCGTGAAGGATGAAATTAAGGCGATTGTGCCAGTATCTGCTCTTCGCGAGGTTCTATCTTCTATCTCTGATGATATGGAAGATATTGAGGTTTCGGTTGATGAGAATTTGATCTGCTTCAAGCTTGGCGAGGTAATGATTATTTCTAAGCTGATTGATGCGAGCTTCCCTGACTATAGGCAGTTGATCCCGGAAAAGAGCAAGCTAGTCGTGAAACTTAATAAGAATGAAATTACGCGTATGACAAAAGTGGCTGCACTCTTCGCGCAGGATTCTGGTGGATCGGTGGTCTGTGAAGCTAAGAAAGATGAAGGCGTCTTCTCTATTTCGGCAGTAGCAAGTGAGCTTGGCGAAAACTCTTCCGATATTAAGGCGGATATTAGTGAAGATGGAAAGATTACGCTTAATTCGCGTTATCTTCTCGATGCCTTAAATGCGCTCGTAGATGATGAGATCGAGTTTAAAATTTCTAGCAAAATTGCCCCGGTGGTTCTAAATAATACTAAGCAAAACGATTATACGCATATTATTATGCCGCTTAAGAGCTAATGAATATTATACGCAAAATTAGTTTGAAAAACTTCCGTTGTCACGATGAGTTTGTGTTGGACTGCAATCGCGTAACGACGTTAATTATTGGCGAGAACGGAAGTGGAAAAACTTCGGTGCTCGAAGCAATTTATATGGCGCTGCGCGGAAAAAGTTTTAAGGCGACCGATAAGGAGATTTTGCGTCAAGAAGAAGAGTTCTTCCGGGCGGAGGTTGAACTGAACGATGGTCGTAAAATAATTATTCGTTATAGCGAAAATCCGCTCCGAAAGGAATTTGAGATTGATGGTAAAAAGACAACGAGGTTGCCGAAAAAATATCACTACCCGGTCGTTTTGTTTGAGCCGAATAATATATATTTGATTGAATCTTCGCCTTCGAGGAGGAGAGATTATTTTGATGAACTATTTCGTCAGGTCGATCTGAATTACGCAACGAATTTGAGCCGTTATAATAAGGCCTTAAAGCAACGTAATGATTTGTTAAAGCGTGAAGATATTACGGCTAATGATATCTTCTCGTGGAATATTCTCTGCGCTAAGTATGGCGTGGAGTTGAAGCAGACGCGCCTCAAGGTGCTGAAGAAAATTAATGAGCTTATGACGAGTAATTATCAGAGTATAGCGAATAATAAGGATGAATGTTATATTGAATATCTTGGCGAGAATGTTGATGAAAATGAATATTTGGCGCGGCTTTCGCAGAACTTCGAGCGCGATAAAATTCTCGGCTATACGTCGTTCGGTGCGCATCGTGATGATTATGAATTTGTGTTTAATGGCAAGAATGCGGACGGATCCGCCTCGCGTGGCGAGATGCGCAGTATTATATTGGCACTAAAATTTATCGAGGCAGAAATCCTTGAGAAAGAAACCAGAAAACAACCGGTGGTGCTGCTCGATGATATTTTCTCGGAGCTAGACGAAACGAGGCAAAAACATCTCATTCATAACTTTAAAAACTACCAAAAAATAATTACTAGTACAAACGTACCAGCAGAGATGCAGGTTAATATGAGTTTGTAGCGGTAAGAATTTTTTCTGGGATTTTGTCGGTATTATATTTTGTGAAGAGAGGCTGAGGGGTTGTGATGGCGGACCAGCCGGTTTTTTGTTTTTTTAGGATAATACGATAATGCGCATAGTCGAGGGCGCGGTTGTAATCGTTAATATAGAAGCTAGTGTAATAATAGTCGCCGTTATACTTTCCAGCATTAATGACATATTTATCGGTGAGGCCGAAGGCGGCTTTAATGAATGCGACTGGATCTTCCTCGGCGTTTTCGTTATAGTCCGAGAATTCAGTTGGGGTATGAAAAACTAGATTCACGTCAATTAGGTTAACGTCTTTTAGAAGCTTGAGCTTTTCGATGGCGATGTCGAGATTCTCTGGATCGGCTTTTACGTTAACCACTGGCTTATCGTTGTCGTCATATTGGTAGCTAATAGAGTACAAGGAATTATTAATTGGAAGATAGTTAAGAATTGGGTACTTTTCTTTTAATTTTGCGCCCTGCTGAGAAAGAGTGCTACCGACCTTCCCCTCCGCATCGACGAACTCGCGTTCATGTTTGCTTAAGTAATCTTCGCCTTCGCTATCGCTAGGATTTAGAACGCCTACGATTGCGTTGCTGTCCTCGGAGATTGTAATAGTGTCACTATAGGAATCAAAATGATTATATTCGACTTTGAGATTGTATTCGCCTGGGAGAAGCCAGACGGTGGCGTTGTTTGCGACGGGAACATCGTTAAGCATAACGGTGGCGCTATATGGTGCGTATTTCACGATCGTCTTAACTTTACCGATGCGATTAATGAGCGTGATTACGGAATAAATGATTGCAAAGACAAAGAAGAAAGCAACGATTGCTAATACTATTTTTTGATTCCTAGTTAGGTTCTTTGGTAAATTCATTAGTTATTCCTCTCGTTCGTCGAATAGGTAGTAGTGGAATTCGTGGAATACATTGGATTGCGATACCAACGGACGGCGCCGCCTTTGCCATGGAGAAGGTCTTCTTTGCCAGCCATCGGTGCGCGGGCGGTGTCTTCGCCCCAAGAAGCGGATGCGATGACGGAATCGAAGCCTTCTATCTCACCGACATATATGAATGTGTGGCCATTCGTGAAGGCAACATCGCCCGGCTGGAGAATACTGGTGTCGACTGGAGTGTCGGAGTTTTTATTGAGCAGAATCCAACTATGATTTTTTACCCAGCGTTCCTGTGCCCAAGTGCCGCCTTTTTGGTCGTTGTAGTTTTCTGCGATCCCGGAGTTTTGGACAAGGATCGTTACGAAGCCGCCACAGTCGATGCCCTGTACGCCGCGTGCCCAACCACCAACATAGCGACCTTCTTCGGCGGATTTCTTTACGGCGTTTGCATATTCTGGCATGCGATTCGTGTATGGGGCTTTATGGAATTCTGGCCAGGCGTAGGCTTTGACTAGCGCGGTAAACTCGCTGTTTACGCTACATCCTTTTGCATTGAGGCTGCCATTAACTGCTTGGTAGAGAGTTTCAGCAAAGAGTTTTTGGCCCTTGGCGTTTGGATGGAAACCGTCAGCCATATAGTCCCAGCCTTTTTCTGAAATGGCCGTTTTCCAGTCGGCGAGATAAATGTTGGAATGCTTTTTCGCAAACTCGCGGAAAATCTCATTGTTTGAATCGAAGCGGTGAGGATTGTTCATGTCGTAGTTTGTAACAAGAACGATGCGGCGTTGGGCGCCGATTGTGCTGATTGCTTCAGACACTTTCTTCTCGGTAAGGTCCTCGCTATTGGTGCCGAGGGCGAAGATGACGGTGTCATGAAGTTTGATTTCTTTGGCGACTTTTACGCCTTCGTGCCATTGGCGGCCGCTCTTGGCGTTAATATCGCTTGAGTCGAGATCGCTGAATTGGCTGCGAATCGAGGCGTTCGAGAAGAACGTGATGGAATCGCCGATGATTGTGAGATTGTGGCCGTTTTCGGCGCCGCCGGAAGTGCCGGATGCAGCGATACCTTTGCCGCTATACTTCTTGTAGAAATCGCGAGCATAATCGCGGCGCTTTTTTGCGCCCTGGTATAGTTGTCCGACGAACGGCTCGTAGTAAAGGATTTCTGACTTACCATTTACGGCGCGCTCAAACAAAGTTAGGAAAACTTCGGCAGCAGCTTCTGGGGTGCTTTGCTTTTTAATCTCGGTTTGCCAGTTGCGATCGGTTTCGGAAATAGTGTGATCTAGCTCAACGGCAAGGACACGGTCGAGGTCGGCCGATGCAATTTTTTTGCTTGCCCCGATTCCCCAATATTCGCTACTAGTGTACTGACTGAGGCCGGCGTTTTTTAGCTTAGTGAAGAGTTTGTCTTTGCGACCATAGCCCCATTGGAAGAGTCCCCAGAAAGTATCATTGCTGGCGCGAGTTGGTTCGAGGGAGCTTTCGACCATAGCGTTGCCGAGAATGCCGGCGGTTTGGGCGTCATTAAAACCTTTTTTAATGAAATAGTTCCAAATTTTTTCTTCGATCGAATCGCCGGAAAGAATTGTGGAGGCTGAGTTGCAGGCATCTTCGCCGCCAACCTCGTTGTAATAATAGACGCCGTTTTGGTCATAATAATCGAGGACGTCTTCACTTGGAATTGCGGCAAAAGCTGGATTCAATATTAGAATTGAGGCAACGAAACTAATGAGTAATGCTTTTAGGATTGGCTTCATACTGTGTAGTTCCTTCGATCGACGAAAAGATTTGTGGCGTAAGGAATGCTCGATAGAATTTGCGGGATTTCGGTTTCCAAATTTTCTGGCTCGCCGACAAATTCGGATTGATTTTTTCCGAAGACGAATAGATTAGAATAGTCGTAATTTGCAATTTCGGATGAGTAACGAGTGAATTCAAGCAAGAATGAAATATCGTCTTTAGTGTAACCAGAAATGCGAGCAAGAGTTCCTTCGAAAGAAGTATCGTCTGGATGTTCTGCTTTATATTCTTTTGAGTAGGCGAGAACCGGGTTGAGGCTGGCGGTGTTTTCGCCCTCTTCATACTCGTTGAGAACACGCATATCTTCGACGTAGGCTTGATAATATTTAAACTCGCTATCCCAACGAGGGTTATCTTTGCTCATCGTGCAGATTTCGCCGGTACCCCATGGGCGGTTGGCTTCGTCCTCGGCGGCATTAATGATATCGACGGCATCTTCAACGAGATAAAGGTTGTTTCCTACGATGCCGAAATCGGTTTGGAGCGCATTCATAATGTTCGCGTCGAGTACGCCCCACGGCGAATCGCGCTCTACGCAGAAGCTAATGAACTTTGCGAGCTCTGAGTTTTTGATAATTTTGCCATCACTATCGAGATTTGGTCCGATGACGGAATTATATTTCTTGTCGTCTGGTTCGAGATTGATAGTGGAGTAGTCGCGGGCTGGAATGACATTGCCATAAATATCGCAAACAGTGTCGAGGGTGCTGTTGCCGCAGCTGCCGTAGCTTGAAGTGTAGGCAATCTCTTCGTCAGCAGCACTTGCGGTCGGATCGAAGACTTTTCGAAATGCGTTACGAACGAGTGTGCCGAAGCCGGCAAGACCATTACCGAGCTTAGAGCCGACGACCGAGAACGAGAGCTTTGAGAGGAGAGAGCCGAGGAAGGTGTTTGGACTCGAAGCATCAAATGGACTGCGCCTGAGGCGATCGATTTCAGCTTCTTGCGCGAGTACAACTGTAGTTTTGCGATTCTGCTCTTTGACATACTCTTCGCTTGCCGGCATGAAGGCGCTGGCTTGGGTGGCGAGTTTGAAGTTTGTGGCGGCGCCGCCTTGGGTAAAGAAATGACCACCCAGAATACCGTGATAATGTTCAAAAATGTCATTCGCGAATATCCTCGCTACATAAGGAATAATGGTTTGCACAATTGCGCCGACGGCGGCGGTAATTGCGATGCCGCCAACGGTATTTGCTACGGCATTAACGATAAATTTTGCGAGAGTGCCGCCTGGCATAGCATTTGAGGCAAGAGAAACGATGGCGGAGCTGGCAATTACGCCATTGCAAGTCGCTTGGGAAGCGCCATAGAGTCCAGCAACGGTAGCGGCAGAACCGAAAATATTTGTCAGCGAGAAAGGAGCAACTTTGTTCTGGTTGACTGGTGTGCCGACGAGGATAAGCTGAGCGCCGTCAGCCTCGAGCGGCGAGCCGGTCACGGTTTCGTTTCTAGTTTTGCCATCATTGTCGACATATTGAACAGTAGAATCGGTGACCCGAGTGAAGAAGTTTAGAGCTGCGTTTGTGGCGGAAGAATCGCCTCCGACTGCGATAGTTTTACTAATTGGTTCGGATAAACTCATGAAATAAGCGATGGATTGGAAAATCTGGTAGGCCGTGACGGTTACTGCGGCCATATTTGCGACACGAAGGCCAACGCAGGCGTATTTGGCGACGCCGGTTCCCTTTTCGACTTTGCTTACGAGGCCATTAACGAGGGTGCGAGCTTTTATTTCTGGTGTGTCGCCTTCGAGCTTGCTCGCTTCAATTGTGTCGCCGTTTTTGCCAATTTCGTCTTCGTCGCCGGTTCTTGAATGAACGGAATTGACGCTGGCGTCGGAGCCAGTTACGTGGTTGTTGACGACTTCGCGGAAGTTTGCGTCATCTATTTCGGCGTTGCCGGTATCGTGGTGGTTTCTGAGGTTGTTACGGGTCACACTTTGTTCCGTCATGAAATTGTCGGCGGAATTATCGAAGAAGCCAGCAACGCGGCCGCGCTTTGCTCTTGTGTAGGCTTCGCGGAAGTTTGCGTCGTTCGCGAATTTGGTTTGGAAGTCGTCGGCACTAATTATTTCGTCGCCATATTTCAAAACGGTGCGGTTGTTAGCGATGAGCTGTTTGGTATTGAAGCTACCGTCGGTGTCGACGTAACCAACCTGAATGCCGTTTTTTGCGAGGCGGCGTTTCATGTACGGAGTGAAAGACGTGTAGCGCATCGTAAGCTTATTTGACATCTTGAGTTGGTCGCCACCATCCATCATGTACTTGAAGAGACGCTGGTTACGCGAAATGTAGGACGGATACTGAATGTCGGTTGCTGCCGTGTAAGCGCTAGAAAGATGTGCCGGGAGCATGGTCTGGGAGAAATAAAATAGTAAGCCGCCGCCAGCAAGAAGAATAGTAATAATTGTGGCTGGAGCAAGTTTTTTGAAGTTGCCCTTGCCCTTGCTGGCCAAACGCGCAAAGCGATTGTTGCTAGTTTTTGCGGCTTGTGCGGCGGTGCGACCGGAAACGTTGTTGCGGAATGGAGTATTGCTAGCGAGAGAGCTAGGTTGATTTTCTTCTGATTGGCGAAGACGGGTAGTGGCGGAGTGTTTGTGATGACGGGAACGATGTTTATTGGCGTCAGCTTCTTGTTGAAGTTTCGGAAGATTGTTTTCGGCTTCGGAGAGATTTTTGCGAGCAAGAAAATCTGGTCGCTCCATATCATTATATGGATCGTGCGGAAGACGATACTTTTGACCTTGTGGTTTTGCCACCATAATACGTATTAATTATACAATATTTAAGGTGTTAAAGCCACTATAAGCGGGTTATTTTTTGTCTGCTGGGTTGGTGGTGATGAGTGATTCTTCGGTTTCGGAAGCCACAATCTGAATATGGACGTGGTTTTGGCCAGCAAAGAAGAGGCCTTGGCCGACTGGGAAGCTAGAAAGACGCTTGCGCTCCTCGTCGGTGAGTTTGAAGACATCAGACATCACGTCAATAGCGGCGGCGTTCTGCTTGAGGAGAAGCTGCATCGAAGAGTTGTTCACGATAGCGCGGCCCATCTTGGTGCTCATGAAGTCCTCGACGTCCTGCGTAATAGTAGTGAGGCCGAGGTAATACTTACGGGCGCGCTTAGCAAGGCTAAAGAGGAAGTTTGCGGAATCCTCGTATTTCATGAGATGCCAAGCCTCATCGACGATGAGCATGCGGCGTTTCTTTTCGGCGCGAATAATATTCCAAACGTGGCTCAAAACGATGTACATTGCGACTGGACGAAGTTCGTCCTCGAGGTCGCGAATATTGAAGACGACCATTTGGTTGTTAATATCAATATTGCTTTGCTGCGAGAAAATACCAGCAAAAGTACCGGTAGTGTACTTGCGGAGACGCTGAGCGAGGCTAGGGCCAGTGCCGCCCATATGAAGCAAAGTATCGTAAAGATTAATGATGGTCGGAGGAGGTGCGGTATGAGTGAGCGGGTCGTTGGTAATACCGGCGCGAGCATAGGTATCGATAAGTGCCTGGTCAAGGTCGGCTTCCTCGGTTGGAGTAAGACCTACACCATTAACGGCACCGCCGAGCATGAGGCGGAGGAGGCCGTGGAGCGTAATGAGGTTGGCGCGAAGCGCATCGTTGGCGTCTTCGGAATCGACAACCTTTGGCAAATCGAATGGATTAATGCGAGCATCGGAGTTGAGGCTGAGGCGGACATAGGCACCGCCAACAGCATCGGCAAGCTTCTGATACTCATTTTCTGGGTCGATAATGAGGATATCTGTACCGACCATGAGTGAGCGGAGCGCTTCGAGCTTAACAGTGAAAGATTTACCTGCACCAGACTTAGCGAAGACGACCATGTTGGCGTTTTCAAGCGAGAAGCGGTCGAAAATAACGAGACCGTTGTTGTGCATGTTGATACCGTAGAGGATACCCTTTTCCTGAGTAAGGTCAGCGGAAGTGAATGGGAAGCTGGTAGAGACTGCGCCGGTGTTCATGTTACGGCGAATCTGGAGTTGATCAGTACATTGCGGCATGGTGCTGTTCATGCCCTGCTCTTGTTGTGCACTAGCAACCTTGGTCTTGACCATTTGCTGGCCGAAAATGGTTTCAACTTTTTGCTGGACGAAGTTTAGTTCTTCGATGGAGTCAGCGTAAATAGTAATATATAGTGCGTAACGGAAGAAGCGCTCGGCGCCGACCTGAAGTTGGTCGCGGAGCTCCTCGGCGTCGTTGATGGCGGCTTCGAGCTCTGGGTCACGAACTTTGCCTTTTTCGTTCTTGATATTGATGCTAGCCTCGAGCTGAGTCACTTTCTTGCTCAAGTTCTTCATGATGATGGCAGTCTCGACTGGATAGACATACATCGAGATATCGAGAACCTCGTCCATATTAATAATGGCGCTGAGCCAGCCGGTTAGAAGTGCACGTGGGTAGGCGTAGACATAAATTGTGCGACCATATTTAGTACCAATGCGAAAATGATCGGACTGGAATTCGAGGCTACTTGGCGCGATGGTGTCGCGGAGTGTAGTGATACCCGCTTCAAAGGCGCGCTGTGCTTCGACTTCTTCTTGAAGTTGAGCTTGGGCCGCAATGTCGGCGGCGCTGAGCTGTGGTTTTTGCTTTGCCATATTAAATCTCCTCCCCTGGTTGCGCTTTTCTTACATATAACTGAGCGACTTTGCTGAAATCACCAAGCGGTTCGCGGACGGCTTCGCCTGGGTTGTTAAAGTTGTAGTAGAGCTGGCTGAGTTCCTGTGTGTTGAGGCGGACGGCCTGAACGCCAATCTGGAAAAGACCAGAGATGACGGTTTCGACGCGGTTGTTAATTTCGGTAATAGCCTTGTCGTAGACGGCGCGATCGATACGAGTAACTGGTGGAGTCTTGTCTTTCGTAAAGGATTTGAAGAAGTTCTTGGACTGTTCGAGCGCCTTCTCGGCTTCTTTGGATGAATAGTAAGGGATGACAATGAAGAAGGACTTGTCCATAATGTTGGCTTCCTGGCTCAAAATGTCGATGAAGTTGATGTAATCGTCCATCAAGACGCCGAGGAGCATATTGTCGTTCTTGCGGCGGAGATCCATGAGACGATCGATGTATGGTGCGATATCGACGCGCTGAGAACGGATAAGAATTTGGACCGTGAAATCGAGGGAGTTCAAGAAGTTTTGGTAGGAGTATTCGACGGATTCGCGTTCGGATTCAGACATGAGGTCGAAGTTAATCGATTTGCAGGCAACAACGGCGCGGAAGGAGCCGTCTTTCATGATAACCATAGAGTCGCGGAGCTCGGAGAAGATGAGAGAATGCTGGGTAGAAGTTGGGTTATCGCGACGGGCTGGACGAGCAGCGGCAGCCTGTGGAGTCTGCTGAGGCTGAGCTGCTGGTTGTGGACCGGCGACTTGCGGTACGGCTGGCTGGGCCTGCATTTGCGGATTAAAAGCCTGTGGCGCAGCTGGCGCTTGAAGCGGCTGGCCCGGGTTTATTGGTGGTTGTATTTGATTTGGTTGCACTGCTTTGACTCCTTAATGTAATGATATATATACTTCTTGATTGTTGTTATCGTCTTCTTGCGATTCTAGTTTTGTGTCTAGCTCTTCTGTCGCTTCTGGTTGTTCAGGTTCCTCTGGGGCTTCTGGGATTGGAACTGGCTCTGGGGCCTCTAGTTCCGTATCGGCCGAGATACCTTTTGGCTGTTCTTCCGGTACTTCCTCTAGCTCTGGAGGCTTTGGCGCGGTTATTGCTTCGTGGATCTCTTCGAGGTCTGGTTGGATGACGACGGCACTAGTCATATCTGGCTTGACTAGAGATGGAGGAGCAATAGGTGGAATATTGGCGGTTGGCGCAGCGGTTGGGGCTTCGGCAGGAGTGATAACCTGTGCTGGAGCGGCCAATTGTGGACCGGCGGCTTGCGGTGCCGGGAGAACTGGTTGAGGGGCCGGAGCGGATGGCTGTACGATTTGGTGAGAAATTGTCGGAGCGGCCTGAGCTTGCAAATTATTTTTATTTTCAATAGCGGTGCGCATTTGTTCAACGAGCTGGCGATGGTGATCTTCGGTGCTCTGCTGGATGCTGCGATCGATATTGTAGGTTTCGTTTGTTTCAAAAATATCCGTAGCGGCGTCAGCCTCGGCGGCGATATCGTCGCGGAGGTTGGAATTATGGATAGAGCGGCCTTCGGTATCAACAACATCGGAAAGGAAGGAAAGGCGTCGGCTGACTTCTTCTTGGCTGAGTCCTTTGGTATGTTCGGTCTCGGCTTTCTTTGGAGCAGAAATTGTAATTGAGTTTTCGACCTGGCCTGGCATCCAATAGCGCTTTTGTGGTTTTGTGTAGAAATCGACAACGGCGGAAAGATAGGTCTCCATTGGTTGATCCTTTTTAATAGGAAGAGCGAGGATGCCGAGTAGGATAATAATCGGGACTGGAATCAAAATAAGAAGTGGAAAAATTTGCCACAAGAAAAAGCATGCAACGGCTAAGCCGAAGGCAATCATGATGTAGACAAATTGGCGAAAGCTAAACGGACCAATGAGTTTATCATCGGCCTCTACATCTTGTGGGACCTTATACTGGGCCATACTTACATTCTAGCATAAACGCAATAGAAAAAGGGCCAGTTCCCTTTTCGGGCTGGCCCTTTTTGCGGTTTTGTTTTTGCCGGTCTTATACGTCGATCCCGAGCATCTGGCGGATAACTGGGTTCATGTTCGAACGTGTGTTGACGGCCGTCTTCTCGTTGAGGGAGTTGACTTGGCTTTCGAGAAGCTCCCTCATGCGTCTATTGACACGGCGCTCTTTGCCATCTTGGGTCACGACCGTGACAGCGCTATTGGCGATCTTATTGTCGATGTATGAGCGAATGCCGGCTTCGTCCGTAATGCCCGCCGCCATTGCTTCTGCTCTACCATCCCTTTCGGCCTTTATGGCGTCAATCGCGTTGAGTGCGTCGTTGAACTTGATGAGCGAGGCGGACTTGAAGCTTGCGAGCTGGTTTGCGCTCATATCGCGGAACATCTCTACAAGTTTTTCGTTGACCATATCATAGTTGTAGATAGTATTACCGTCCTCATCAACCTTGCCGGAGGCTCTATAGAATAGACTTGGGTTAGCAGAATCGAAGCCCATAGTGAGATAGTTGTTCAAGGAATCGAGCTGTTCACCATCCATCTTGCCGGAGCAGATAGAATCGCGGAAGCCCTTGACCCAGGTCATATAGTAAGTATCCATAGGCATATCGACATCGTTCTGGGCGGTCTTGAGAGCATTATTAAATACGGTGCGATCCATATCGCCGACGAGTTTGCTATCGCGAACATTCTGGAAGATAGTTTGCATATCGACCATGTTGAGGTTCTTCTCGATTTTCTCTTCTTTTGCGAGCATTTCTCTCTGGTGCTGAGTGAGCTCAGTGCGGACGTTAGGGTTTGCCTTGATTCTTTCATGAAGAGTCTTGAGCTCGTCGCGTTCTTCGTTGGTGAAGGCTTCTTCTATAGTCATATCGCCGTCGATGTTCTTACCCTTGCGGAAGCTGTCGAGATCAATGAATCCAGCGAGGGCGGCGCCACCGTCGTGCTTTGCGCGGCGGATCATATTAGCCTTACCCCACGACCAAAGAACCGTGTTTTCGCCCTTGAGGGAGAGACAGATATCGTTGAGCTCCTTCTGGAAGCGGATGTTTTCTGGGCGGTCGTCGCCTAAGATTTCACTAGAATGTGCGGTTAACTCTTCGATAATATCGCCGTGGTCGCCACGTTTTGCCATGACGGAGATGGCGGCTTTCATTGCATTGTAGTCTTTCGTCTTGAATGCCTCGATGAGCTTTTGGCGAGGAATGCTACCAGCAGGAGTATCGTCGAGAAGCTCATACATCGTGCTCTGCATGATACCGTCGGTCTTGCGCTTGATAGCGATGGCGTCTGCGAGGACGAAGTTCTTACCTTCGTTGTGCGCATCGATGAGGCGTTTTTCGGCTTCGGTGAGGGCGATACCATTGGCCTGCTTACTAAGAGCATTCTGGAGCTTCGTTTTGTTAATATTGAAGCCAGCGAGAACTTGCTGATGGATGCGGTTGTTGAAGTCGTCGCCATTGTTGTCGAGCTGCAAGGCGGCGCGGATCTTTTCGGCGCGGCTTACGTCATTATTGCGCTGGACAACGGTCTTGCGAGTGTTTGCGATGTGTTCTTCGATAATAGCGTCATCGTACTTCGCGTTGACGTCTCTAATAAACTTGAGATCTTTGGCTTTGATGCGCTTGTCGGTGCCATCAGCCCCGAAGCCTTCGTCGAAGTCGTTTTCAATTTGCTGACGAACAGCCTTGTTGTGGAGCTGTTGCTGCATATTGACATAAGTGCGCTTACCACGAGCGTTTAGCTGGCCCTTACGGTTGTAGCGGCTCTGCATTACGGCAGTCTGGATGTTGTCTTGATGCATAGCAGCCATTTCTTTAGCGTCCGCTTCGCGGATGGCTTTGCGTTTTTCGAGATATTGCGCAAGGCGCGTGGAAGGCGTTCTCATACCAGTGCCACTGAGCTGCTTTTGTTTTGCGACGGCCTGTTTCGAGCCGGCATAACCACCGATGGCGGCGGCGACCGGAGTGGTAAGTTTGCTGAAGATGCCGCCGACTTTATCGAGGACCGTACCAGACATCTTCATGAGTGGGATAGATGCAAAGAGCGGCAAAATGCGGACGGCAAGACCGAGGATGACGCCAAGCGAGTTGGCAGCGGCGTTGTTGCTGATGGATGAGGTGATGATCACGAGACCGGCAAGGCTAGATGCGCCGTAGAGAATGCTGAAAAGCGGATAGAAGACGAGCATGCGCATGAAGAGTTTGTACCACTTTGTGAACCAGCTTTCGGTGTTCGGGAGCATGTAGGCGATGAGTGCAAGTGGCGAAATCATCGCGAGGATAAAGATAAGAGACTGACGAGCGGCCATGGTAATAAGTGCGGATATGACGGCGAAGACGCCGGAAAGAATAATCGGGATAAGCATCCAGATTGCGCCTTCGAGGCCACCGAATGCGACGAGTGCGCCACCAACGGCGGCGGTTGCGCCACCGACGCCGATTACGCCGGCGATGATAGAAGAAGCGGAAATGTTACGAGCGACATCGGAAATAGAACCGTTACTGACGGCGATATTCTCGATATTCTCAAAGACACTGCGGAGGCCGGCGCCGAAGATGTTACTGACATCGACGGCTAGCGTACAAATAATGTAGCTAAGGTTGACGAGGATTGCCGTGATGATAATGCGCGGCAAGACTTTCTTGATGCCGTAGTTACTAATACCGATACCGGTAAGTTGCGATAAAATAACGATTATGAAGAAGAGGACGAAGAGGCCGTTCGTGAGATTCTTGAAGTAATCCCAGACAATAAACATTGGAGTGCCGTCGTCGTCAGGGATAGGGTTGACCTTCATGAGAGAGGTAAGGATGCCGTACGCGCCGTCGATAATATTACCGAGGAGGCCGGTGCCCGGACAGATGATCCAGCTGAGGCTGCCTACCTGTTCACTACAAGATTTAGAAACTTGAGCGGCTTCGGATGCGTCGGAATCGGTATCGGCGGGAGTGTCGGCGTCTTCGTCGCCTGTAATATTGCGAATAGAAGGGGTTTGCGAGCCGTTTTGGTTATCAGTGGTACCAGTATTATTATCATCGTTGTCGCCAGTAATATTGCGGATAGTAGGAGTTTGGCTGCCGTTCGGATTATCGGTATCTGGGGTTGCAAAAACTGGACCAACGAGGCTCATCGCCCCGAATACGGCCATCACAACAGATAAGACTAGCTGTTTTACACGCTTACCCATAACTATTCTATTATAGCACACATAAGCGTTTTCGTCAAGTATTATATAGTATTTTTAACGCTTTTGCTTAAGTGGTAAAAAATTGAGTTATTTTTAGATTATATAAGGGGTTTCCGAGGATGTAAATAATTATGTTATAATGAGGCTAAGCTTAATAGGTATTTACCAGGTAAAGATATGAAAAGAAAAATTGGATTAATAGTTGCGCTGATCTTGGCCATAACAGGGGTGATGGCGCTGAAAAGCGGCAACGCTGCGGCAGCTGATACGCCAGGAAAAGGCGATGACGTAAAGTATTGCGCAATTACTGCTTATGTAGACTCTGACTTAAAGGCTTGCGTGGCCCTGTTGTCATACTTCCACGGTTGGGAAAGTGATGCCGGCTCTCTTAGCTACATTAAAAAGCACGTGTCAATTTCCACGAACTATGTCGCGGAGAGTAACGGCGGTAGAACGGCGAATGAAGCTTATGACCTTATATATACATGGTACCGAGACTCGAAAAACAGCATTAAGAAATCCTATGATTTATATGGCGATACGGTAGCGAAAGCAATTCAAGCTTGCAAAACTGATGCTCCGCACGACGAGAACGGTTGTATAAAAAACAGAGGTAATCCGACGGCGTTCCAAAGTAAAAAGCTAGGAAAATCTTATGTGCCGATTTGCTACACGGATTATTATAACTGGGACCAATTTAAAACAACGTGCGGCCAAGGGATTAACAATGATAGCGACAAGGATAAAGACAAGGACAAAGATGATCCGGCCTCTGGGGAAACCGACACGGAGGTCCCCGGTGGCGATCCAGACCACTGCTCTACACTCTTCCCTGATTCCTGGTGTCAGGGCGACGGTGGCATTAGCAAGGTTTTGAGATTTGTGGTGGCGGTGCTTACTGGCGCAGTCGCTGTCGCTGGTGCAGTCGGTATTATTATATGCGCCGTATTAATCTTGACTGCTCGCGACAATGAGCAACAGCTCGCAACCGGAAAGAAGCGTTTGATGCAGGTAGTGGTTGGCATTATAGCGTGGGCTCTCCTGGCGGCGATTATGAACTTACTTATTCCTGAGCCGACGTCATATGATGATCTCGGTATGATTGAAGTGAATGTCCAGTCCGAGAAAGGAGAGAAAGCTTAATGAAGAAGAAAATTGCAGCCTTTGCGCTAATAATTGCGGTTTTTGCTGCGTTCTTGGTGCCGGTCGGCAGCGCCTATGCAGACGATTTTACCTGTGAAACTCATTTCATGGGGTTAAGGGCTTGGTACGATGGTTTATTAAAAACAAAAAATGACGGCAGTTTTGTTAAAAAAGACGGAGCTTGCCAAGTCATATCTCCAAAAGAGCTCGGTAACGGCAACGAAGAGGCCGGTATGCGCCAGTTTGTTTGGACGGCGGCGATGAACGTGGTAAGTATGATCTTTGGGATTGTCGGTTATTTGGCGATCGGCTTCGTGATGTGGGGCGGCTTCCAATACATTTTGGCCCAGGGCGATGTCACTAAGACAGTGAGAGCGAAGAAGACGGTAATGAACTCTATCATCGGCCTCGCGTTGGTGATGACCGCTTCGATTATTTCTGGGGTGATTGCGGACATAATTGATAATGCACGCACCAAGGGCGAGGACTTCTTCCTCGAGATATTCAACTCGGCATTCCTATGGGCCGGTATTATTACTGGTATTATGATTGTCTGGGGCGGCATTCAATACGTCACGAGCGTCGGTGATCCGACGAAGGCTACGAAGGCGAAGAATACCATTCTCTACTCCGCGATTGGTCTTGCTATTGTTATTTTGGCAGCAACTATCGTTAATACAGTCGTGAACGCAATCAAAGGAGGAGCGTAATGATAAAGAAAGTAATAGCTTTTGTGGCGACAATCGCATTGGCGGGCTCGCTAATATCCGTGCCGGCTTTCGCGGACGAGCCTTGTGACTATATGTCTAAAGACGATCCGAACTATAGTTATATCTGCGGTTCGGCAACTAGCGAGGATGCTACGAACACGATAAAGGATATATTAAATACGGTCTATCTCTATGTCGGTATTATTGCGACGATCGTGATTATAATTGGCGGCGTGATGTATATCACTTCTCAGGGCGACGCAGCAAAACTGGTAAAGGCGAAAAATGTGATTATTTATGCAACTGTTGGCCTGATTGTGACGTTGGTGGCATTTGCTATCACGGCATTCATTACGGGGGCAATCAGCGGTAGCAATACTACTACGCCAACTGGAAGCTAAAAGGAGATGAATATGGATATTTTGAAAATAATTGCAGCAGGAATTGATGAGCAGACGAGGCGGTCGTACGAAAAAGCCGGCACCTCAGATAGTGCCGCGGGCGCAATTGGGATTATCCTAAATAGCGTCTATCTAATTATTGGTATTGTGGCTGTAATTTACATCATTCTCGGCGGCGTTGGCTACGCGACGTCCCAGGGCGATTCCGCTAAACTTACGAAAGCGAAGCATACGCTTATCTATGCGATAGTCGGTCTCATCATTTCTGTTGTCGCTTTCGCAATAACGGGATTCATCTTGAATCGTCTTTCGGAATAAGGTATAAATATAATAAATACTCTAAGGAGAAGAAATGAATAATATTGTAAAGGTATTCGCAACTACAGCCTCCGAACAGGCAAAGGCAGGCCTTGATTCGGTAGACCCAGATGGCGGCAATGGCGCAACGCTCGAACAGCAAATTGGGATGATTCTCAATGCCGTCTATTTCGTTGTCGGTATTGTGGCCGTTATCATGATTATTCTCGGCGGCATTAACTATGCAACAAGCCAAGGCGATGCTACGAAGCTCAAGAAGGCTAAAGACACTATTCTCTACGGCATCATTGGCCTCATCATCGCATTGATGGCATTCGCCATTACCCAGTTTGTGCTTGGCGCAATGGGCAACGGCTCTTAGCATTAATAAGCAAATACCGCCTATAAGGCGGTTTTTTGTTGGCAATAAAATAGCTCCCTTTTTCAAGAGAGCTATTAAAAGTCCAATGGACTAGTTGATCATGATGCGCTTTGGCTCTTCGGTCTTTTCCTTTTCGAAGGAAATAGTGAGAACGCCATCTTTGAGGACTGCCTCAACGCCATCTTCGATTACTGGGACAGGAAGTGCGATGGTGCGGCTAAATTCGCCCCAGTAGCATTCCTGGATGTGCCACTGAGTAGCACGATCGTCTTCGCCGCCGCTAAGGACGCCGGAGATAGTAAGGATGTTATCGGAAATAGAAACATCGAGATCTTTGCGCTCGATACCTGCAGTGCGAGCCTTGATGATAAGCTTGTCTGCGGTTTCGTAAACATCAACAGCGAGCTGGCCTGGAAGGTTTTCGGTCTCATCTTCCCAGTTATCTTCAGTAGTTTCTTCGGTATAAACCTCTTCTTCAGCTGGAGCGTTTTCAGCGGATTCCACCAAACCCTCTTCTGCTACTTCAGCGTTGCCCTCTTCAGAAAGGAAGGCAGCAGTGAGCTCATCGTCCAAGCTCATTTCATCTTTGCGAGCCATAGTTAAAATTACTCCTCCTCCACTATTTACACTCTTAAGCTTTATTATATGGGCTAGCTTTTTTAAAATCAAGGGAAAAGGAGGTTTTTGTTGTGAAAAATACAATAATTACAAACATTAGCGAATTATTTTGTCCTCATAACTGTATTTCGTGTGGAAAAATCGGTGGAATACTATGCGAACGTTGTAAAAATGACATTACTAATGTGACGTATGGTAGGTGCCTGGAGTGCGGTGGCATGCTTTCGGGTAATTATTGCTGAAGCTGCGAGCTCGTCGGATATAAGCAGTATTGCGCCGGGAAACGAGAGGGCGTACTGAAGCGACTTATTGAAATTTATAAGTTTCATTCGGTGCGTGCGGTTGCGCCAGTGCTCGCGGAGATTATGGATGCTGCTATGCCGGAAAATGGTCTGCTTGTTCCCCTGCCTACTATCGCGAAGCACATTCGAGAACGCGGCTTCGATCATATTGGGCTCGTGGCGAAGAAAATGAAAATGTCGTCAGTAAAAGTATTGGTGCGTAATAAAGATACCGTGCAGGTCGGCGCGAGCCGCGAAAAACGCGTTGCTCAGGCAAAGGAGGCTTACCGGGCGATTAATGTAGATCCAGATACTTGTTATTTGCTTTTTGATGATGTTTGGACGACCGGTAGCAGTATGATGGCGGCCGCACAAAAACTAAGAGAAGCTGGTGCGAAAGAGATTGGAATTGTGGTAATTGCTAGAAGCTAATTAAACGTTGGTGCCGCCACCGATAGCATTGATGACGAAGTTGACGATAGCGTAGGAAAGAATAGCAACGATAAGACCGATGATTGCGTAGATGATAGTATTCTTTGCGTCGGTAACTTTTTTGCTGTCGCCACCGGAGACGACGTAGCGAAGACCGCCGTAGATAAGCATGATGACAGAGATGATGCCAACTGCATAAAGGACGGTGTTGGTGATTCTAGTAAAGACACCATTGCTACCGATGAGCTCGGTTGGAGTGCCATTGCCCCTTGCGGCCTGCGCACCAGCTTCGGCCGGGTTTGCGGTGTTATTGAGATCAGTTTCTGCAGCCATTGCACGGCCAGCAAGAAGCGTCAGAGCAGCACCAATACCGGTTGCAATTTGACCAATTTTTTTGATGACATTTTTCATATTTTTCCACTATTCCGTTTAGATGGCTTTATTATAACACAAAATGTCAAATTTGTGATAAGATATAGAGTGTTGGAGGGTTACCCAAGTGGCTGAAGGGGACGGTTTGCTAAATCGTTAGACTGGCGAAAGCTGGTGCGAGAGTTCGAATCTCTCACCCTCCGCCAAAAGATGCGCTGCGAGTCAGGGCATTTTTTGTATCTTGTAATTGCGCTTGTGCTATAATGAAAGTACTATGGCTAAGAAGATAATTGTGAACTGGGAAGCTCGCGAATATATAGAATATAAAAAGAATGCAGGGTGGTATTTCGGACTATTTCTAGTCGTGGCCGTTCTCTGTGGGCTAGCAATTTGGCTCCAGCAATGGACCTTTTTGGCCTTAATTGTCGTGGCGGCGATTGCGCTCCTCACTTATACGACGCGTAAACCTCGCATGCTTCATTATTCCCTATCTGACAAAGGCATTTCTGAAGGTAATAATCTTTATCCATTTGATAAGTTTCGCGCATTTGGCGTGCTCAATGACAACAATCATTACAGCATTGTCTTGACGCCAAAAAAGCGTTTTGGGTCAAGAGTGAGAGTATACTTCCCTGAGACTGAGGGGGAGCAAATTGTAGATATCTTTGGCGCAAGGCTTCCAATGGAGCCAGTGAAGCTTGATATGCTAGATAAGCTCGTTCGCTTCTTGAGGATATAGATTGAGCTTTTAGCGTAAGCGTGATAGAATATTAGTAATTTAAGGAAAAGGTGGGCAAATATGGACCAAACTAACGCGACTCCAGATGAGTTGCAGCAAGCAATAAATAGTATTACAAACCCTGGCGGTGCGGCAGCTGCTGCTGTTGACGCGCCAGTAGATTATAGCGCTCCTGTCGTTGCGGATACGCCAGCGGTAGCTGAGGCTGCTCCTGAGGTAGCGCCGGCTGCGACTACTACTGACGACGCGGTTGCTGCTGCAGTAGCAGAGGCGACCGGTATGCCAGAACCAGCAAAGGCTGTTTATGGTGACCCAGATCTCAATAAAGTTAAGACGATGGCTCTTAGCGACCTTCGCCCAATCCTTGAAAACGTAGATCTTCCAACCGAGAAGAAATTCAAGATTTACAAAGATATTATTGAGCTAACTGAAGATAAGGCTTGCATCGAGCCTGCTTACAATGCAGCAAAGTTGATTGCTGACGAAAAAGAGAAAGCAGAAGCTCTTCTCTATGTCGTTGAAGCAATCGACAAGCTTGGCATTCCTGCTGATCAGAGCCCAGTTGCTTAAATAAAAATAGCCTACCTAAAAATATTCCGGGTTAGTCCCGGAATATTTTGTTTGGCTTGGTATTTTAGTACATACCGCCGCCCATGCCGGCTGCTGCGGCTGGGTCGTTTTTCTCTGGGAGATCGACGATGAGGGCGCCCATTGTGATGGTGGTTGCGGCAATGCTGACTGCGTTCTGGACCGCTTCGCGAGTGACGCGAGCTGGGTCGACGACGCCATCTTTCTTGAGGTCAACGAGGCCAACTTCTGGCTTCATGACGTTGATGCCCTGCCCGTCTGCGGCCGCTTCAACCTGAGCGAGAAGTGCCTGAGAGTTGAGACCGGCGTTTTCCATAATCTGAGTGAATGGAGCCTTGAGGGCGGCTTTCAAAATCTCTGCGCCTGCACTCTTGTCCTTGATGTTCTTTGCGAGATTGACGAGGGTTACACCGCCGCCTGGGACGATACCTTCATCGAGAGCGGCTTTTGTAGCGGCGACAGCATCATCGACGCGATATTTTTTCTCGTCGATTTCGGTTTCGGTAGCACCACCGACCTTGATAACGGCGACGCGGCCAGCGAGAGCGGCAGCGCGCTTGTTATATTGCTCAGTTTCGTAATCGGAGGTTGCAGCTTCGGCTTGAGCTTCGATATCTGCAATACGAGCCTTAACTTCGCGTGCGTCGCCGGCACCGTTAACGATGGTGGTCTGATCTTTGGTAGCAATAATCTTGCGGGCCTGGCCGAGAACTTCGAGACCGGAATCTTCGAGGCTCATGCCCTTTTCGCTAGAGACAACGGTTGCGCCGGTGAGGGTGGCGATGTCTTCCATGATGGCTTTGCGCTGGTCGCCAAAGGCTGGAGCCTTGAGAACCAAGGTGTTAAAGACGCCCTTGAGCTTATTGAGAACGAGGACAGAAAGCGCTTCGCCTTCGACATCTTCGGCGATAATGACGAGGTCTTTGCGGCCAGATTGAGCCATTTTCTCGAGGAACGGAACGATGTCGTTGACGGCAGAAATTTTCTTATCAGTGATGAGGATTTCTGGCTTATCAAAAGTTGCCTCTTGGCGCTGAGTATCGGTAATAAAGAATGGGGAGGCGTAACCCTTGTCGTAGGTGTAGCCCTCGGTGATTTCGGACTGCATCTCGAGGCCTTGGCCTTGCTCGACGGTAACAACGCCGTCTTTGCCGATCTTCGAGATGACATTTGCGATGAGCTTGCCGATTTCGGCATCGCCAGCGGAGATGGTGGCGACTTCGGCAACCTTACTATCGTCGCCTTCGATTTGCTCGGCGAGCTTGTTGATGCCCTTTACGATTTCGGCACCAGCAGCTTCGATGCCTTTTCTGAGGTCCATTGGGTTGTGGCCGGCAGCGATGAGCTTGTTGGCTTCGGCGAGGATGTTGTATGTGAGGACGGTAACGGTAGTAGTACCATCGCCAGCGACCTTGTTGAGCTTCTGAGCGGCAGACTTAATGAGCTTTGCGCCCATCTGATAACCGAGAGTCTCGTCGTCTTCGTTGCCGAGATCAACGGCTTCGGCGACAGTGACGCCATCATGGGTGATAGTTGGAGCGCCGTAGCTCTTCTCGATTACGACATTGCGGCCCTTTGGACCGAAGGTGACTTTGACTGCGTCATAGAGCGCCTTGGCGCCGCCGAGAACTTTCTCGCGGGCTTCGGCATCGTAGAATACTTTCTTTGCCATATAACTCCTTATAGCGTCGCGAGGACGTCTTCTTCCTTAATAATTAGATAATCTTTGCCTTCGTACTTGAGCTCGGTGGCGGAATACTCGCGGTAAATGATGCGGTCGCCCTTCTTGAGATTCTTTACGTCTGGGCCAACGGATTCGATGGTAGCGGTGTTTGGTTTTTCTTTTGCTTCACCGAGCAAGATGCCGGAAGCGGTCGTACTGGTGGCGGCGTCCTTTTTGGCGACGACGCGGTCAGCTAGAGGCTTGATAGACATATGATGATTTCCTCCTGAATATTATGTTCTTACCTCTAGTATAGAGCGACAAATTAGCACTGTCAAGCAGCGAGTGCTAATTATTGTTGCTTTTCGTTGATCTTAGCGTAAACGGAAGTGTCGTAGTATATGTCGTCAAGAAGCTGCTCGTCTTTTAACACGCCCTCTTTCGTGAAGCCGAGGCGTTCGGCGACGGCGCAAGATGCAGTGTTTTCGGATGCGGCGCGAATTAGGATGCGATGGATTTTGAGCGTGTCGAAGGCGTAGTTAATAATAGCCTGAGTTGCGCGAGATGCGATGCCTTTGCCTGCGAAATCTTTGCCTAGCCAGTAGCCGATTTCGGCACGGTTATTTTCGCTTGAAATGTTGTGGAGATCAATGCCTCCGACAGCTTGGCCCTTATAAATGATGTCATAGCCGAGAATTTCGTTGTCGTCGTATTTTTTGATTTGGCCATTTATAAACTCAGGCATCTCTTCGAAGTCTTTATAATAGTGAGCCCATGGGAGCCATGGAAGGAGGTGCTCGCGGCTTGCGACGATGTTGTCGTAGCGTGCTTGGTCGTAGTCGTGCGAGAAGCGGCGGAGCGTAATCTCGTCATCAACGATAATTTCTGGTTGTTTAGAATCGATTTCTGCCATAAGGCCTCCTTTCTTCTCTTTTAGTGTAGAGAGTATAAGGGGCGGCTGTCAAGAAGACGAAAAATTGTTATGGTATAATTTTTTTATGAAAAGAAGCGTAATTTCTTGTAGTTTTATTTCGATTTTTGTGGCGGTTATTATGTCGTCGTCGGTCTATGCCGGGGTGCCTAATTGTGTCGGCGAAGGTACTCAGTATCCAAATCTCAACATCAACGACGGCGGCGGAGTTTACCCCGTTAAGTGCCAGACTACTATTACCGAAGACGGCCAGACGTTTTCTATTTACGCCAAGAGCTCTGGCGACTGTGCCTCTGCAGGCACTCTTGCGACCAGCCCGGAGACCTGTTATGAAGAAGAGCGTTTTTCGAATAGTTCTAATAATGAAAAAGATAATAATGAGAATGGGCTTAGCGTTATTGACTTAGTGTTAATGTGTGCCCTCTGCGTTTCGGTGACACTAAACGCCGTTTTTGTTGTTTTATTATCGAAAAAAACTAAGAAAATTGTTGTTGTGGCTAATAATCCAACATCGGCGGCCCATGGCAACTCGGTGGCAGATGTCTATCCGACGCCAAACAACAATTAAAAGAAAGGAAGAATAATGAAAAAGGAAGAAATAATAAAGGAGCCAGAACAGGCGCAGCAGAATCAAGGCGGGCAGTATGTGCCGCCACAGCAGTATGCTCCGCAGGCGCAACCAAAGAAAAGTAACGGTATCGTGGTAGTGATTGTGGTTGTTGTTATCGTACTCTTTGGCGTTTTGCCGGCGCTAGCGTTCCTCTTCCTCGGTAACGCGTTTAATAGTTTTATTAACTCGAAGAGCGGCGAAGATTTTATCGAAGCGGTTGTGAAAAATTTTGACAATGGCGATTCTGTGATTGGCACTTGGGATTGCAAACCGTACGATAGTGGTAGCAAGAGCGAACTCGAGGCGGATTATAACACTACGCTCAATCTTCGTCAGGGAGGTACTTTTCAGTACGGTAAGTATGGCGATCTCGAAAATAACAGTTATAGCGGCAGATATGACGCGAAACGCTCTGAAAAGAAGCAGACGAACTATCGTTACTATACGATTAAGTTCTCTGACGTGACTATGGTCGAGAATGGCGAACCGTCTGAAACACAGGGCTTGCAGGATCTCGAAATGGGCCTCAACCTCGATGAAGAGCAGCGTGAAGCGGTAATGATGTTCACTAACTATAATATGTATTACTGCGTTCAGCGATAGGCAACAAATAACCGCCCATTACGATAGGGCGGTTTTTTGTTTCGAGGTCAAAAGGACGCATAATACGATGCCGATAAAGATGCCGGCGATGTTGAATGCAATATCGCTCAGTTCAAATGCTCGTCCGTCAACAAACAATTGGATTAATTCGTCGCAGATAGCAACGGAAAAACCGCAAATGATTGTTAACGATGCAGGATTGGTCACTTCGTAACGCGCCGCTTGATAGATGAGGATGCTTAGGATGAAGTGAATGATGAAATGGGCGAAGAGACGTAATAGGCAGTGAGCTGCTTTCGGAGCGACGGCGGAAAACAACAGTTTCGTAAGCCAGGCCGACAATTTTCCACTGCTACTACCAGTTTGGCAGGAGAGGAAAATGATGAAAGCGAGCCATAGAGTCGGGATAACCCAACGCAACATCTTTCGGATTGTCAATTTAACCACCTCCTTAAGGAACAAGATTTTAGAGCTATGGTAAAATTGTAGCATGAGTATCAGACAGAAAATTCCGTTTTATGATTCTTTGACAATTCCGTATCACATCGGAAAAGCGATGTTTTTTGGTACGCTTAATGGCTTCCCTGGCCGCAAGTTGAAGGTGATTGGTGTGACCGGTACGAACGGCAAGACTACGACTTCTTTCATGATTTGGAAGATGCTCAACAATGCCGGCCATAAGACTGGCGTGATGACGACGGTTGGTTGGGGCGTGGATGAGATCCACGAACAGATGGAACATATGACGACGGTAGATGTGAAGCTCCTTAATGAACGTATCAAGACTATCGCGAAATCTGGTGCTGAGTATCTTGTGCTTGAGCTGACGAGCCATGCTCTCGCGCAGCATCGCGACCTCGGAGTCCCGATTGATGTGGCCGTGATGACGAATGTGACGCATGAACATCTGGATTACCACAAGACCTTCGAGCGCTATCGTGACGCAAAGCGCAAGCTGTTCAAGAAGGCGAAGTTTGGCGTGATTAACGCTGATGATCCGAGCGCAAAATTCTTCGAGAGCGACGTTAAGAAAGACATGACTTACGGCGTCGATTCTGGTAGGCTTCGCGCGACAAAGGTGAAGCTAAAACCGGATGGCGTCGAATATGAAACGAATGATGGGCTAAAGATTCGCACGCAGATTGCGGGCAAGTTCAATGTTTCGAATTCCTTGGCTGCGGTTGCGGTCGGTCGACACTTAGATTTATCCGACAAAGAAATTGCGGACGGCATCTATGCCCTAACAGAGGTGGAAGGTCGCATGGTGCGCGTCGATATGGGCCAGAAATTCACGGCGATTATGGATTACGCACATACGCCGGATGCATTCGAGAAACTTTTCCCAGATATGAAGAAGGCAACGAAGGGGCGCCTCATTGTGATGTTTGGCTCGGCCGGTGGCCGTCGCGATCCTTCGAAGCGCAAGCCGCAGGGTCAGATTGCCGGTAAGTATGCGGACATCGTGATTCTCACTGAGGAAGACGATCGTGATACGCCTGGCATGGAGATCATCAACCAGATTGCTGAGGGCGTAAAAGAATCGCCGAAGACTGAGCTGCTCATCGAACAGAACCGTCCAAAAGCCATTCTTCTTGCATGTAAGACGGCGAAGCCTGGCGATACGGTGCTTTTCCTCGGAAAAGGTAATGAAAAGACGATAGAACGTGCTGACGGCCCGCACGACTATTATGAATTAGACGAGATAAAGAAGGCCCTCAGAAAGGTCGTAAAATGACGAGCAAAGCCGAAATCGCAGTGTTAGTTCCCTGCTATAACGAAGCACAGACAATTTCTAAAGTCGTGAAAGATTTCAAAAAGGCTTTACCGGGGGCGAAGGTTTACGTCTATGACAATAATTCGAGCGACAAAACGGCTCAGCTAGCGAAGGCGGCGGGTGCAATTGTGCGCCACGAACATCAGCAAGGAAAAGGTAATGTTTTGCGCCGCATGTTCCGCGAAGTTGAGGCTGATTGCTATATTCTCGTTGATGGCGACGATACTTACCCAGCAGAGGCAGCTCCAGAGATGGTGAAGGCGGTGCTAGACAATGGTGCCGACATGGTCGTTGGCGATCGTCTCTCTTCTACCTATGCGAAGGAAAACAAGCGTGCTTTCCATAACTTCGGGAATAAACTCGTACAAGGGATTATTAATAAAGCTTTTCGCTCAAGAATAAAAGATGTAATGACTGGCTACAGGGCGTTCAGTTATCAGTTCGTGAAGACTTTCCCGATTCTATCGAAAGGGTTTGAGATCGAGACCGAAATGACGCTTCATGCGGTCGATAAAGGCATGCAGATTGATAATGTGGTTGTCGAGTATCGCGATCGTCCAGCAGGCAGTAAGTCAAAACTCAATACGATTCCAGATGGCATGAAAGTGCTTTGGACGATTGTGAGGCTTTTCCGAGATTATAAGCCTAGGGTATTTTGGGGCATGATTGCAGCGATTTTATATGTGCTTTCGATTATTCTAGTGGTTCCAGTGCTAATTGATTTTACGAAGACCGGCATCGTGGCGCGCTTCCCGACCTTGATTGTTGCGGGCTTCGCGGCCGTAATTGGGACGCTCTGTCTCTTCGCGGGCATGATTTTGCAGGCAATTGCGCGAAATAGCCGACGCGAGTTTGAGTTCAAACTTCAACAAGTCGCCCAGCAACGAAAGAAGTAAAAAAATATCTCCCTTTCCGGGGAGATATTTTTGTTGGTTGCTAATTATTTATTAAGGCCGCCGTAGTTGGTCCAAGACATTTCGGTGACGACGCCGTCATCAATCTTGAACTCGAATTTTTTGTAAACCTTATCCTTGTATTCGAGTTTCTGATACTTACTACCGTCGTAGTTTTCGTATTCGTGCTCGTCGGTTGGCTTGCCAAAGGCTTTTTCGACTTCTTTTCTGGTGCTTCCGAGGTGGATGCCGCCGTAGATTTCGATTTTTTCGTAAATAGCCTGAGTCTTTTCGATGATGGATTTGCGAATTTCGATGTGGCCTAGCTTGCCTTCTTCGAAGGTGACTTTTTCCTCACCGTCATTGTATGGGTTGACTGAGAGGGACGTGCCGTTGTCGGAGTTCGAGACGCTGCCGCCAAAGACATAACCGTTAACTTTGACGTTAGTGCCTTTTGAATACTTGCTAGCTTCGTAACCGGCCTTGGTGAGGTCTTTGATCTGGCTTTTGTTAGTGAAAGTCTTGCCGTTAATCTTGACGAAGTAGGCCTTGTCGTCCTTGTATGGCTCGCTAATATCCTGAGCGATTTCCTGGTCGCCGCCTTCGCTACCACCGCCGTTATTGGCATTGTTGATGATGAGGATTGCTGCGACGGTGCCGCCTGCAATGACTAATGCGCCTGCAATAATGCCGATGATGAGACCGACATTAGACTTCTTTTTTGGTGCAGCTTTTGGAGCAGCACCAGTAAGCTCTGGGTTCATTTATAACTCCTTTTAATTGTTAGCTTAATTATACCTGAAAATATCAACAAAGCCAAAGACTTACGCAACGAATGTAACCGCCGCCTTTTTTGAGTTCGGTGACGTCTGGGGTGAAGCAGGTGATGCCGCGAGCTTCAAGTTCGGCTTGGAGCTTTGGGGCTTTATTGCTCATAATGGCGCATTTGCCAGTGCTGACCATGTTGCAGGCGAAGCCATCGGTGCATTCATTGAAATCGACGATGATTTTATCGATGTCGTTCAAGGCCTCGAGCTGTTTATTGCTGGCTTCGTCGAGAGCTTCCGGGCAGTAAGCGATAGTATGGTCGTCGATGACGGCGACGGCAAGGTCGAGGTCGTACCAGAAGCTGTCTGCGTGATTGGTAAATGGATTGATGTGCTCGGTGCCATCTGGATTCAATTGCGGCTTGGCGTGAAGCTGAATCAGAGTCAGACCGAGAGTTTTGGCAGCGAAAGCCTGAGCGGCCGGTTCGGAGCGATAGCCACTACCGGCGAAAAGATAGTTGCCGCAACGGAGTGAGTCGCCCTGCCCTGAGAATAGAAGATTATCTGGGACTTCGATACATTTGTAGCCGAGCTGCTCGAGTTGAGCCTTGGCGTATGGCTCCTCTTCTTTGCGAGCCTCTGGCAAGCGCGACATGACGGCGACGCCGTCTTTGACGAGCGCCCAGTTGGCGGTATAGACGCCGTCCTGGCAATGCTCTGGCGCGGCCACTTGGATAATCTCTATGCCGGCTTTCTTGAAGCAATTTACGATTTCGGCGTGCTCTTTTTGAGCTTTTAGCACGTCGATTTTACTTTTATTGTAGTACGGGTTGATTTCGTAATCGTCCGCAAAAAAGTTTGCGCCCGAGACGAGGAGTTTTTGGTTGATCATAGAACTGGTTTTTCTTCTTCTTTTGTTTCTTCTTTTGGTGCGTCTGGTTCGTAGTCGGCAATGCCGTCAACAATTTGGTCGGAATTGAAATCGAGGGCGAAGGCGGCAGTTGCTGCGGCGGCCATGTAAAAAGCGACGTTGTTGTCGGTGAGGTAGGTTGCCACTTCGAAGCGTTCGCCGTTAAAGACGAGGGTCGCCTCGGCGCCATGCTTGTAAAGTTTGCCTGGGATTACCTTGAGATCGGCGTTATGATGATGGCCGTAGCTCAAAGTAGCGGTTTTGCCTGGATAATTTGCATAAGTCTCGTAGTTTTCGTCATCGCGATTGATGATACTGAAGTCTGGAGTCGTGTTGAACAGAATGTCTTTTGCGTCATCACTGATGTTGTCGGTAATAACGTTGGCATAAATTGGCATGCCGTAGAAAAGATGGTTGGCGAGTGCGGCGCTTTCAATAGAAACAACGACGTAGTCGGTGCCAGTTTTCCAAATCTTGAAGAGTTTGCGATAGAGTTCGGAGGTTGTCTTCGGATCGATAACGAGGCCGACTTTGTTGTCTTTCGCTTTGATGATGCTCTGCAGATAGTTTGCAGTAATGTCCCGCCCAGAAGTGCCAGTAACGGCGATGATTTTCAAATCTTTTGCAGGGTTGCTGTAGTAAGTTTTGAAAAATTTTGCCTTGGCTTTTTGAAGTGTTGGTTTGAATCCGGATGTCTTCTTCTGTTCTGCCATAAAAATAGTATACCATCTCTTGAAAAAATGTGCTATAATATGGTCTATCACGTTTGCTTTTTTGCGTGCGCGACGTTCGTTTAATCTTTGAACGGTGGAGTAATCCCGTTTTTAACGGGCTTAATCCACATTTGCACCCGTAGCTCAGTTGGATAGAGCGTTGGCTTGCGGAGCCAAAGGTCGTACGTTCGAATCGTATCGGGTGTACCATATTTAGAACTTAAAATGCCGGTTAGGGCATTTTTTGTTGGCTTTAGGGTATAATCATAAGTACTATGAGATTAAACGAGAGCGGCAATTTTGAGAACGGTCAGTCGAATAACGGCGCGACCTGGGATGCTCTTAGTAATTATTCACCAGAAGAGACTAGCGAGCAGTTGAATCGCGAACGCCAAGAACGCAAGTTGTTGGCGCAGATTTTGATGCCAGAAAGTATGGCGCTCGCAGAGCATGATGTGACCTTAAGCGAAGAAGCGAGAACGGCGGCACTAGACAAAATCGCGAGCGATGAGTTTACGCAGTACGACGCCGATGCCGTTCTTTGCAAAATTCAGACTCCAGTCGACAAGTATGGCCCGGAGAGAGTCTTTGATTCTTGCATTTCGGAAGATAGGGGCCTGAGGCAAGTAATGTGTCTACTTATGGCCGGTTACGACGAAGGCTCTGTCGACAGGTGCAGCGCCAAATCGCTGAGCGTCTTAACTCGTCAGTGCGCTTCCCCGGCGCGTCTTGAAGCGCGCGTTGAAGAGCTGCGCGATTATTGCGAAAAAATGAAACTTACTAGTAGTCGCGAAAAAGCCGAGAGTTGGTTAAGCGTCTTAGATGCAAAGTACGAGGATTTTAAGAAGATTATTTACGGCAAGCGAGAGGAGTATTACCAAGTATACAAAGGGCTTCAACAAGAGGCCAGCTGGCAGCATAATGAGCATCCGCCGTTTGATATTTACGAGAGAGAAGATGGAATTGAGATGCTGAAAAATAGCGAGTGTGAGGGCGACATTGTGCCAACTAGAGACGGCCGTGGACACGAGCTAACAACCGATGAGCTGCTCAATGCAAATCTTGAGCCGAAGTATAAGGTTGAAGTTGACGGGACAGAAATTGGCCTTTCGGGCACGTTTAGTATTGGTGGCGGTCGCGATGCGGCAATTGGCTATGTGAAATGTCCGGACGGAAAAATAATGCAGCGAAGCTTTTACCGAAGTAATTCTCAGGGCGTTTGGCGATTGTTGCCGGATTATGTCCTGTCGTTTGACCCGAAAGAAAGATGGTATGGTAAGGGCTATACGGAAGAGATGATGATTTTGCCGAGTGAGATGCAGGCGGCTTTGTGCGCCATCACGGAACGCGGGCCAGTCGATTTAGATGGGCATGATGGCGAGACTATATTCTTCGGTACGGCGAAACATTACAATTCGAAAAAAGAATATTTCCAGACCATGGAGCATAGTGGCTTGAGGGGGAGAGTCTATGAAGAGGTGTCACATAAAGCTGCAATTAAGCTAGATGGGCGTGGAGAGATATCGGACTCGAAAATGCCGCCGGAATTTCTGCGCGTTGCGGGCAACCCATATATGCGTCCCAATTATGACGATGAAGTCGGAAATTTTTACACCCAAACGAGAATGTATGGCGTTGTCGGCATGAATTGCGTGCGATCAAAAGACAAGAAGCTTACGTATATCTTTAATTATGCCAATGTCACATACGATAACGGCCAGTCCGAGCCAGTCGTGTGGCTCGGTGGTGTTGAGACTAATTCCCCAGTGACCTCTGGCGGTATTCGCAGGGATTGGGTGGCGGCGGGTGATTTAGGCACGCCGGTGCTCGAATATGTAGACCAAGATGCTGGCTATGGCGAGAAGACGAAAACGAGGGGGCCGTACATGAGTATGTGGCGAAATTATGTCTCCAGAATTCCGCTGATTCGAAATTTTTGCAATTATAAAATCAGGCAAGCCAAGAAAGAACAAAGCCTTTCGGCTTAGCTTGTATGGTAAGATTGACCTAACGAAGGAGGAATATGTCGGAGAAAATTAACGAGGGCGGGACTGAAGGAAAAGGAAACGCTTGGAGCGACCTAGAGAACGTAAGCTTTAACGATGCCGAAGAGTCGCGCGTTCCTGAATATCTCATGCGTCCCGAAGATGTAGTAGAGCGTGCGCCAGCCGATTCTGAGGACGATAAACAATCGCTAAATCGCCTGAAAGAAGCAGCCGACCAGCTTCGTGCCAGGCCGGAGCTTACCAGAGAGGAGCCTTCCGACAGAGAGGTGCGTCGTGCAATGAAGCAGTTTGAAAAGGATTTGGACCAAGCCGAAGAGCCTGCAAAGAAAGAAAAGAAGGAAGGACGTTGGAGTAGAGCAGTGAAAACCTTCTTCTCGACAAAGAAGAAACAGTTCAAAGATCGCAAGGGCTAGAGTTTTGTGATAAGATAGGAAGCGGAAGCGTGGCCGAGTGGTTGAAGGCGCACGACTCGAAATCGTGTGGGCAGCAATGTCTCGGAGGTTCGAATCCTCTCGCTTCCGCCAAATTTGTTGGAATAAAATAGAGACCCTAAAGCGGGTCTCGTTTTGGTGTTAGGTGCTAGTGAGATATTTTGCGTTTTCTTTGTAATTTTCGTCTGAGAGATGAACTTCGCAGGTACCAAAATCGCTTGTGAGCGGTCTATAGATAGGACCTTTGAAGGCCTCGCCAGATTGAAATGAGCGCATTATCTCTTCTAAGTTTTCCCCTTTTGCTGATTGACGATAGTCTTTTAGCATGTGATCACCTCCTGTAAAGAGCAATGGGTTAGCGGTATTCTATCATGTATACTGTAATTATGAAAATTACGAAGTATGAGCATTCTGGTTTAGCATTTGAAAAGGACGGCAAGATTCTATTGGTTGATCCGGTGGAATTTAAACAGAAATTGCCAGAACTCACTAACGTTGTTGGCATTATTTTGACGCATAAGCATGGTGATCACTGTCAGCCGGCGGTTGTCGAACGAATAAAGGCCGCTAATCCGGCCCTAGAGCTCGTCACGAGCGCGGAAACGGCCGAGATGGTAAATGGAGCATCTGCGGCTAAAGCGGGCGATACGCGCGATGTGGCGGGCTTCCAGCTAGCATTCTTTGGTCGGGACCATGCCGCGATTATTCCTGGACAAGTTCCCTGCGACAATATTGGGGTGGTCGTCGATGGTTTGGTTGTCAATCCTGGTGATTCGTTTGATTTGCCTTCTGGTTCCGCGAAGGTGCTTCTTGCCCCAATCGCTTCCCCGTGGAATAAGATTGCGGAGACGATTGATTTCGTGAAAAAGGCGCGCCCAGAGGTGGTGATTCCGATTCATGATGCGGTCCTATCTGACCTCGGCATGACTTTTAACTGCAATTGGCTAAAGAACGCTTGTGCGGAAATTGGCGCAAAATTCGTGCAGCTCGGGTTTGGCGAAAGCTACGAGATATAGCTACTTCGCGACTTTGACGTCTTTGCCGTCGACTTTTTTGTAGACGCGGTGTTCGTTGATGTCCATTTTCTTCTGGATTTCTTTATCGAGGTCGAAGCCTAGCATTTCAGAGAGCCCAAAGAGATAAATCGCGATATCGGCGAGCTCGGAACCGAGGTCGTCCTTCTTCTTGTACCAAGCATCGAAGGCTTCCCCGACTTCGCCATAGAGGTAATTGAACTCGAGGTTGATGTCGGTCTGGTTGAAATTGTGTTTGACCTTGTTTGCCCACGCGCGTTTTTGGTAGTTGCTAATATCGCTCATCAGGGCAATTATACGCTATAGCTGGGAAAATGAGAATTTTTCGTGGGTAAGCATATGCAGTATTGACTTTTCCGTCAAAGTGTGGTATAATGTAATTGTTCGTTTGAGAGCAAAATTACGAAAGTACAGAATGAGGAGGGTCATTTTATGTTATTTACACCGATTTCTTTTGATAGTCAGATGAAGATTCGTTCTTTGGGCGCAGATATCACGATGAGGCCAATCGATACCGAGGATATTTATCTTGGTTACGAAATTAGTCTCTCGAATGGTTTTATTATCTGGGCCGAGAAGAATGATTGCTACTTGGGCTGTAGGAGAGACGACTTGTTTTATGTCCAAATATACTTCAACCGTATAGAGTGGATTGGAAAGCTTCTCGATGAGGGCTTTGAGGGCGAGTTAATGAACGAATACTATTCCGAGGAAGAGCTTATCGACCTTTGCGATCAGTTTTCTCGTCGCGACAAGCCCAAAGAAATTGAATTAGTACAAGTTGAAACAGACTTGGAATAATCTTAGGGGGCTCTTGGAGCCCCTTTTTGCTACTCTGAACTTTTTGCTAAAATAGAGAAAAGGAGCATTTATGGCAAGTATTTTTTCGAAGATTGTGGCGGGTGAAATTCCCTGCTATAAGGTTTATGAAGACGACAAGACGATGGCCTTCTTGGATATTAATCCAGAGAGCAAGGGGCATACGCTGGTGATCCCGAAGGTCGAGGTCGATAAGATCTATGAGCTTTCGGATGAGGATTACCATGCGCTTTGGGCGACCGTTAAGAAAGTTGCAGCGCGCATGGAAGAGGTTTCTGGTCGCAGGACGCTCATGAAGGTGATTGGTACGGATGTACCGCACGCGCATGTGCACCTCATGCCATATGACGAGACTTGGGAATACGGTCGTACTTTGCAACTGACCGAAGATGAATTCAAAGATATCGCCGCAAAATTAGCGTTCTAACAAAAATACTCCCGATTGGGAGTATTTTTTATTTCTTATCGTCGTCAGTCGTATCGATTGCCTTTTTGGCGATTGTTTGTTTTTTGACTTCGCTTTTTCGCTGTAGGGCTTCTGAAACAATTTGGCAAAATACTGAATCTCTATCCGTGTCCGCAGTGTTGCTTTCGGCAAGGATCATCCCGTTTATTTCGTCTGCTAGTTTATTGTTGGCTTCCTTGTCTTCTTTATCTATGCCAAATAAAGTGAAGAGGCTGTCTCGGCTTACGACGTAAGCCGTTGTGTGCGTTTTGAGCACCTTGTTTGCGAGAGCAATTTCTTTACGAATTGCTTCTTTTTCGGCCGGGTCTTTTGCGGCGCTAAACTGGCTTTTGAGCTCGTCTTTTTTAAGTCGGCAGGATTTACAGCCTAGATCGCTTTGGACGTAAAGCTCTATTAAGGTTTTCTTGCGAAATTCGATGAATGCTTCGCTTTCTGCGCCGGGGTATTCAATCCATGTGTCGCCAATACCGAAGCCGTCGATGATTCCCCACATTTTTTCCGGTGTCGTACCGATGATGTAGTGAGGGGCAGCTTCGACGTCTTCTGCTACTTTGTCTTTGCCTCTACCGCGGTGGAGGCAATACTTGATTCGGGAGCTACGCATTGCTCTGCCGTGTACGTCACAGGCGGTAAACTTTCTTTTTATGTTTTCCTCTGACATTCCTACTGTGGCGTCGATACTGATTGGTAAATATTCAGGTGGCTGCTCTTTTCTTTCTTTTTTGTTTTGCGGCGTGAGAGTAATGCCGAGGACGAAATCGGCGCCGTGGGCATAGTCGTCGTAATCCGTACTCGTTTCGAAGCTAGGGGTGATTATTAATCCCTCTTGCGACGTTTTGTCTAGAAGAAGCTTATTTCTGCCGAGAATTAGGTAGGCTGCTTCCGCCGCTTCCTCAATTAATGGTAATTCCCTGAAACGACTTCTTTGTTCTTGTTCATACGTCAAATCTGAGGCGATTTCGTCTAAATCATGGATTTCTTTGAAGATACTGCTATGAACTTCAGGTTTCCATTTTTCGTGGATACCAATAAGTTTTTTGGCGCCACTTACGGTGTCAATGGTTTCGGGCGATGTATACGGGGATAGTTTTTCCATGTTTGTTTTTTGTAGGTTATCTGGGGTAAATACTAGCATACTTTCACGTTTTTGTCAAGACATGAGGAAAGCTCCACTTGCGTGGAGCCGTCCAATGGGCAATTTTCAAAATTGAGGAACTCCCTTTGCGTCCGTTGACGCGAGGAGTGCTTCGTCGCAGATTTTGCAGTTCTTTTCTCCGATTGCTCGCAGCCATGCTGCGAGCCTTTGTTTGTAGTACCTTACCCCGTTCGCTTCGAGCTCGCTTACTCTAGTTGGGTATTTGTCCTTTATTTCGGAATAATTTGTTAGGTAAAAGTATTCCGTCATTCTTCTCTCTATCCAATGCACCCTGACTATGTCTGGGCAGTTTGGCTTATGAAAAATTGAGACATCTGCTCCAGAGAAAAATTCGGGATTATTCATACCTCTGATTGTAATTGAACCTGCGTACGGATGGTTCTTCCCTATTTCGAAATATGCCATTTCGTATGCCCTTAATACGGGCGCTGCATAATCAGGCACATTATTCACCCCCTTTCGTGATGGTGGAGAGTGCTAATTACTGGTCCAATTATAGCACAAACGGTATCAATTGTCAAGGCGGGCGGCAAATAGCAGGCTCTCGGGCCTGCTCTCTGTTAGACGAGTTCGAACTCTGCTTTCATGTCGGCGAGGAGCTGGGACTTAGTCTCAAGTTGGGACTTAGTCTCGTCGACGAGTTCTTTCGGCGCCTTTTTCACGTAGTTTGGATTGCGAAGGCGAGCTTCGAGGGTATTGATCTCTTGGCCAAGCTTCATAATGCGGTCTTCAAGGTTGGCCTTGTACTTGGCGTGAATATCTTCTGGAATCTCGAGATAGATGTTCGGATGACCGGCAATTGCAAGATGGAGACCCTTGGCGTCTTCTGGCTTGATCTCAGGAACGGCTGGAGCCTTCGTGTAGTGTTGGATGAGAAGCTGGTTTTCGTAGACTAGCTTATCGTCGTAGAAGGCGACTGGATAGCTACCGGCGCCTGGGAGGCTCTGGAAGTGGCTTCTGATGTTCGTAACGATAGAGATTAGCTCTTCGAACTTTGCAGCCCTCTTAGCGTCAAATGGGAGGCTCTCAGGCCATGTTTGAGTCATGACCATACCCTCAGTCCAGCTGAGCGTCTGCCAAATCGTCTCAGTGACGAATGGAGCGAATGGGTGAAGCATGATGAGAATCTGTTCGAGAGTTTTCTTGAGAAGAGCGGTGTCTTTCCAGAGCTTTTCGCCTTCTAGGAACCAGTCAGCGTACTTGTTCCAGATGAGGTCGTAGATGGCGTCGCCAGCTTCTGCGAAGCGGTACTTCTCGAGGAGCTTCTGGATTTCTTTGTTAGTCTTTGTAATCTCACGGCAGATCCAATCTTCGCCGTAGTTGTCGATCTTGATTTCGCTGCTCTGCTCATCGGCGTTGTCTACCATGTCCTGAATGAGGCGGGAGACATTCCAGAGCTTATTGCAGAGGTTGCGGCTTGCGATGACCTTGGAGCTACTGAATGCCTGGTTGACGCCGGCGCTGCGGCTAGCGATGAGACCGAGGCGCAATGCGTCGGAGCCGTACTTGCTGACCATTTCGATTGGGTTAATCACGTTGCCCTTGGACTTGCTCATTTTCTGGCCCTTTTCGTCGAGGACCATGCCATGCATGTAGACTTCCTCGAATGGGACGTCACCGGTGTTGTAGAGGCCGAGCATAATCATGCGGCCAACCCACTGGAATAAGAGGTCGGCGCCGG